>NZ_JBEPDB010000112.1:0-23883 GCF_040300025.1 Dactylosporangium sp. NPDC000555
CCCTAGGGTAGTACCGGTGATGGTCGATCTCGACGAGGCCGTGCGGATGACACGCACCGGCGACCTGTGGGTGCCGGTACGGTGTTCCGCGCCGCGTACGACGCGCTGCTCACCGCGCTGACCGCGCCGCCGGACCCGAGCCCGCACCGGGCGACCGTCCAGCGCAGCCGGTTCCTGCTCGCGCTGCGCGGGCTCTACGAGTTCGCGGCCGACGGCGGTGAACTCGGCGCCGCGATCCGCTCGAACGCCGCGCTCGGCGCGATGCAGGACCGGTGGCGGGAGGTCGGCGCCGCGCTGGGGTCCGACCACCCGGCGCTGGCCGGCCGGCCGCACCGGCTCACGCTCGCCGACGCGGCGCAGGCGGCCACGCTCATCGGCCACATGCTGCGCCCGCTCGCCGTGCCGCCGGTGCGCGCCGACGTGGTGCACTGCGCGATGAACGGCCTGTCGACCCTCGTCGGGATGACGGCGAAGTGGGCCCACGACACGCCGCTGCTGATCTCCGAGCACGGTGTGTATCTGCGCGAGCGGTACCTGGAGCAGGCGAAGGGCGACCTGCCGCACGCGGTCGCGGTGCTGCTGCTGGGCTTCCAGCGCGGCCTCGCCGGCGCCGCGTACCACCTCGCCGACGCCCTCGCGCCGCACTCGGCGTACAACCGCCGCTGGCAGCTGCGCAACGGCGCGGACCCGGATCGCATGTGGACGATGTACAACGGCGTCGCGCCCGAGCTGTTCCCGATCGCGAGGACCGAGCCGGACGAGCCGACCATCGTCTACGTGGGCCGGATCGACCCGCTCAAGGACCTGCACACGCTGATCCGGGCCTTCGCCCTGGTTCGCGAGCGGGTGCCGGGGGCCCGGCTGCGCATCTGCGGCGCGGCGAGCGACCCGCGGTACCGCGACAGCTGCCTCGCCCTCATCGAGCGGCTCGGCCTGACCGGCGCCGCACGCATGGAGGGCAGCGTGCCCGACGTCGTCGAGGCGTACCACAGCGGCAACGTCGTCGCGCTCACCAGCATCTCGGAGGGCTTCCCGTACTCGGTGGTGGAGGCCATGGCGTGCGGCCGGACCATGGTGTGCACCAACGTGGGCGGGGTCTCCGAGGCGATCGGCGACGCCGGGTTCGTGGTCCCGCCGCGCGACGCCGACGCCGTCGCCGACGCGTGCGTGACGCTGCTGCGCGATCCCGAGCTGCGGCGGAAGCTGGCCGCGAAGGCGCGGCAGCGGGTGCTCGACCGGTTCACGCTGACCCAGTCGCTGGACGACTACCGGGGACTGTACGAGCGGCTGGTGACACCGGCACTGGAGCGCACGCCGGCCGCCCACGCCGCCGGCCTGCCGCGCGTCGTCGTCGGGCGGGCCGCCGCCGGTCGTGCGCTGATCCCGCACCCGGTGTCAGCGGCGGAGGCGAACCGGCGCGACCGCGACCGGCCGGCGGGGCCGGAACTCGCCCGCGGCACGTCCGCCGGGGCACGGCGATGAGCGACAACGCCGGGACCCGGCTCCGGCTGACCTCGATGGCCGTCGCGGCCCGCGGACTCGCGACCGACGAGACGATCGAGATGCCGATCACCGTGCTCGAGCCGATGCTCGTGCGCCAGCGGCCCAGCACCGACCCGGTCGACGCCCTCGCCGCCGAGATCCACGCCCGCGACGGCGGCCCGTTCGTCGACGAGCTGCAGGTGACCGCGCTGCTGGAGGCGCACGGCGTCACCGACCACACCGCGCGCGTGCAGTACGGCTACCAGGACGTGTTCGAGCTGGCCCGCGAGGTGCGAAACCGGCTCACCGGCCTGGCGGAGAGCCCGCAGCGGCGCCCGGGCCGCCACCGCCACCGCGAGCGCGGCCGGACGCTGCTGGAGTTGTGCCACGGCGCGCTGTACCTGCTGCCGTGCATGCTGTTCCCCGCCGCCGTCGCCGGCGCGCAGCCGCGCCCGCTGATGTTCGCGATCGTCGCGGCCGGGCTGCTGGGCTGGGTGTGGGCCGGTGGCATCGGCTGGCTCGCGTACCAGTACCTCAACGCGGGCGACGAGGGCGCCGCGGGCCGCTTCCTGGCGGCCTCGGCGGTCACCGGGGTCGGGGTGGCCGCGGTGCTCGGCGCGGCCGTCGCCGCGACCCAGGGCGGCGGTGCGGCGATGGCGCTGCTGGTGCCGGCCGTCGCGGCCTATCAGATGGCGAGCACCCTGCTGCTGTTCTACCGCGACGAGGCCTGGCTGGTGGTGCTCATGGCGCCGGCCGTGCTGGCCGGCATCGCGTTCCTCATGAGCGACCGCCGGTTGCCGGCGGCCGCGCTCGTGCCGGCCGTCGTCTGCATCGCGGCGGCCTTCGGCGTGGCCGTCCGGCGGGGGCTGGTCGCCGGTGGAGCGACCGTCGCCGAGGGAGGCAGCGGGCTCGGCCTGCGGGCCGTGCTGCGGGGCAACTGGCTCACCTTCTCGCTCGTGGTCGCCCACACCGCGCTGCTGGCGGCGCTGATCCTGCTGGCACAGGCGCCGTACCTGACGGACCGGTTCGACGTGCTCGTCGCGGCGCTGCCGCTCGTGGTGTCGATGGGGTTCGTGGAGTGGCGGGCGCGCCGGTTCGGCGAGCGGTCGCGGGACATGCTGCACGAGCGGTGGGGCCCGCGAGGGTTCCGGCGGCGGGTCTGGCTGCTGGCGGCGGCGAACGCCGGCGCCTGCTGGCTCGTCGCCACGGCGGCGGCGACGGCGACGCTCGCGGCCCTGCGGCTCGCCGATCGGCTCACGCCGGCGGCCGCCGCGATGGCCGCCGCGAACGTGGCCCTCGCGGGCGCGTGCTTCCTGATCTTCGTCCTGGCGGGGCTGGGCGGCTACGGGCGGCTCTGCGTCGTGCTGGCCCTCGCGCTCGGCGCGCACCTCGCCGCCCGCCCGCTCGTCGCGGGCGCGGTGGCGTGGTCGTCGCCGTCGGCCGCGCTGACCGACACCGTGGCCTTCCTCGGCAGCGCCGTGCTGCTCGTCGGGCTGCTGGCCGCGGCCCTCGCCCCGTCGCTGGGGCACGTCCGCCAGTACCGATGACATCGAACCGAACGAAAGCAGGCAACACATGCACGCGGTCATCCTGGCCGGTGGCAAGGGCGTCCGGCTGCGCCCGTACACCACCGCGCTTCCCAAACCGTTGATGCCGATCGGAGAGCGGCACGCCATCCTCGACATCGTCCTGGAACAGCTCGCGGCGCGCGGCTTCACCTCCGTCATGCTCGCGATCAACCACCTCGGCTCGCTGATCCGGGCCTTCGTCGGCGACGGCTCCCGATGGGGGCTCGAGGTCGAGTACGTCGAGGAGAGCGTGCCGCTGTCGACGGTCGGACCCCTGTTCACCGTCAAGAACGACCTGCCCGAGCACTTCCTGGTCGTCAACGGGGACCTGCTCACCGACCTCGACTTCGCCGGCCTGCTGGACGCGCACCGCACCTCGGGCGCGGCGCTCACGATCGCGACCGCACCGCAGACGATCAAGATGGAGTTCGGCGTGCTCGACGTCGACGCCGACCGGGTGGTCGGCTTCACCGAGAAGCCGACCTACCGGCACCGGGTCTCGATGGGGATCTACGGGATGTCGCGCAAGACGCTCGACCCGTATCCGGCCGGCCTGCCGCTCGGCTTCGACCGCCTGGTGCATGACCTGCTACGCCAGGGCGAGTTTCCGAACAGTTACGACTTCGGCGGCGTCTGGCTCGACATCGGCCGGCCGGAGCAGTACGACGAGGCCAATCGCAGGTTCGGCGAGCTCGAGCCGATCCTCCTGCCGGCGCGGAGCGAGGCGGCGGCATGAACGAGCTCAGCGTACTGCTGTTCGGGGCCAGCGGGTTCGTCGGCGCGCACGCGCGGGCGGCGCTCACCGCCGACCCGCGGATCGCCGCGGTCACCTGCCCGCCGCGCGCCCAGCACGATCTCGTCGCCGGCGACCTCGCCTCGCTGACCGGCCTCGTGCGGGAGGTCCGCCCCGACGTGGTCGTGAACTGCACCGGCCGGCTCACCGGCACGGGGCTCGACCTGCTCGAGGCCAACACGCTGGTGACCGCCCGGCTCATCGAGGCCGTCGCGGCCGCGGTGCCGGACGCGCGGCTGGTGCGGCTGGGCTCGGCGGCGGAGTACGGCATTGTCGAGCACGGCGTCAGCGTCACCGAGGACCACCCGTGCGAGCCGGTCAGCGAGTACGGCACGACGCACCTGGCCGCCACACGCCTGCTGCAGCGGGCCGCCCTGGCCGGCCGGGTCGACGGGGTCACCCTGCGGGTGTTCAACCCGATCGGGGCCGGGCTGCATCGGGACAACCTGCTCGGCCGGGCGGCCCTGCTCATCCGCGACGCCCTTCCCCGCGACGGGATGGCCGGCGCGCCCAGCCAGGTGACGCTCGGTCAGCTCGGCGCGTACCGGGACTTCGTCGACGTCCGCGACGTGGCCTCGGCGGTGCTCGCCGCCGTCACCGCGCCGGAGCCGGGCGCCGGCGTCGTCAACGTCGCCAGCGGCCGGGCGGTGACCTCGCGCGAGGCGGTGCACCGGCTCGCGGAGGCCGCCGGGTACACCGGCCCGATCGTCGAGCACGGCACCGGGCCGGCCCGCTCGGCCGCTGTGCACTGGATCCGGGCGGACGTCGGCCGGGCCGAGGCGGTGCTCGGCTGGGTGCCCACGCACGAGCTGTCCGAGTCGGTCAAGGCGATCTGGGTCGCGCTCGACGCCGCCGCCGGACGATGAACGGCCCGGACGCGCGCCGCCGCATCGCGCTCGCCGCCGCGCTCGTGCTCGCCGCGGCCCCGATGGTCGCGTGCCGGCCGGACGGTGAGCGCTCCGGGCCGGCGGGCGGCGCGCGTTCTGGCGCCCCGGCGTCCGGGGACGGCTGGGTGTATCAGCTGCAGGGCTACGAACGCGGCGGCCTGGCGGCGATCGCCCGCGCGCCGCAGCGCCTCGCCGTGATCGACCTGGCTCGGGACGCGAAGTCCGACCTGTTCCGGCCCGACGAGATCGCCGCGCTGCGCGCTTCGGGCAAACGGGTCCTGGCGTACTTCGAGATCGGCAGCATCGAGCAGTTCCGGCCCGAGTACGGCCCGCTGCGCGCGGACGCCGGCGACCTCGTGCTCAACCGCTGGAACGACTGGCCCGACGAGCACTTCGTGCGCTACTGGGACGAGCGGTGGTGGGACCGCGTCGTGCGGCCCCGCGTCGACCGGGCGCTCGCGGCCGGGTTCGACGGCGTCTACCTCGACACGCCACTGGCGTACGAGGAAGTGGACCCGCACCTCGTCCCCGGCTGGACCCGTGACCGGCTGGCCCGCGCGATGGTCGACCTCATCGTGCGGATCAGCGGGTACGCCCGGCAGCGGCGGCCCGGGTTCTGGGTGGTCCCGCAGAACTCGCCGGAGCTGCGCAGGTATCCCGGCTACGTCGACGCGATCGACGGCATCGGCATGGAGGAGCTGTTCGTCCGCGCGACCGACGAGCCCTGCACCGAGGACTTCTGCGCCGAGAACCTCGCGGACACCCGAGCGTTGCGCGACGAGGGCAAGGTCGTGCTCGCCGTCGACTACGCCCAGCGGCCGGCGAACGTCCGCACCACGTGCCGCCGCTACCGCGAGGAGCGCTTCCTGGGCACCGTGACCACCCGCGAACTGGACCGGATCGCCGCTCCCTGCGGCTGACCGGATCAAACCCACCACCATCGGTACACCAATGGAAAGGAACAGCCAACCACATGGCACGCACCATCGGCGTCATCGGCATGGGCTACGTCGGCCTCACGCTGACCGCCGCGCTGGCCCGCAACGGATTCGTCGTCCACGGCGTGGACGTGCAACCGGCCATCATCGACTCGCTCAACCGCGGCCGGCCGCACATCTACGAGCCCGGCGTGGCCGACGCGCTCGCCGAGCACGCCGGCAGGTCGATCTTCATCGACTCGGCGCTGCCCCGCGACACGGTCGACGCGGCGGTGATCTGCGTCTCCACGCCGGTCGACGAGCACACCCGCCGCCCCAACCTCACCAACCTCGCCGCCGCGGCCCGCCAGGTCGCCGACTGGTGCGGGCCCGACACCCTGGTCGTCGTGCGCAGCACGGTGCCGGTCGGGTCCAGCCGCCGGGTGGTGCTGCCGCCGCTGCTGGAGACGTGGGGCCGTGCCCGGCTGGTGATGGCGCCGGAGCGCACCATCCAGGGCCAGGCGCTGCGGGAGCTCGTCGAGCTGCCGCAGGTCGTCGGCGGGCTCGACGAGGCGAGCCTCGCGGCCGGCCTCGACCTCTTCGGCGGCCTCGCCAACCAGCTCGTCCCGGTCTCGGGCCTGGAGACCGCGGAGCTGGTGAAGCTGTCGAACAACTGCCACACCGACCTGATCTACGCCTACGGCAACGAGATCGCGCTGATCGCCGAGCACCACGGCCTCGACCCGCTGGAGGTGATCCGGGCGGCCAACCTCGACTATCCGCGCCCCGACCTGGCTAAGCCGGGGTACGTCGGGGGCGGCTGCCTGTCGAAGGACCCGTACATCATGCTCAGCGAGGCCGCCGGCCGTCCGCCGTTCCTGGTGGAGCCCGCGCGCCGGCTCAACGAGTTCCTGCCGCTCCACGTGGCACAGACCGTCGTGGAGCTCATCCGCCGGGAGCGCGGGTCGACGCAGGGCGCCCGGCTGGCGGTGCTCGGCTGGGCGTACAAGGGCTGGCCGCCGACCGACGACATGCGCGGCACGCCGATCGCCTCGATGATGCCCGTGTTCTCCGAGGCCGGGCTGACCGTGCTCGGCCACGATCCGCTGGTGTCCGACAGCGTGGTGCGGCAGTACGGCGGCGAGCCGATCAGCCTCGACAAGGCGTTCAGCGACGCCGACGCCGTCCTGGTGATCAACGACCACCCGGACTACCGCGCGATCGAGCTCGGCGCGGTGCTCGGCGCCAAGCGGCCCGGGATCGTCTTCGACTCGTGGCGCATCCTCGACGAGAAGGCGCTGACCGCGGCCGGAATCCGCTACGCGGGAATCGGCTACCTCCCGCAGGGGGTGGCAGCATGAGGGCGCTGCTGCTCGGCGGGGCCGGCTTCATCGGCCTGCACCTGGCCCGCCGCCTGATCGGCGACGGCCACGAGGTCTCCATCGTGGACGACTTCTCCCGCGGGCGCGACGATGCCGAGCTGGCCGAGCTGTGCCGCAACCCGGCGGTCGGCGTCCACCCGGGCGACCTCACCGACCCGGCCACCTGGCGGCGGCTGCCGCACGGCTGGGACCAGATCTACCTGCTGGCCGCCGTCGTCGGCGTCCGCAACGTCGAGGCCGACCCAGCCCGCGTCGTGCGGGTCAACGCCCTGAGCGCGCTGCACCTGCTCGACTGGCTCATCCCCGGCGAGCGCGTGTTCTTCGCCTCGACCAGCGAGGTCTACGCCGGCGCGGTGGACGCCGGGATCGCGCCGGTGCCGACCGGCGAGCACGTGCCGGTGACGATCGGCGACGTCACCGCGCCTCGCTACGCGTACGCCGTCAGCAAGCTGCTCGGCGAGGCCGCCTTCGTCCACGGGGCGCGGGCGAAGGGCTTCGACGCCGTCGTCGGCCGGTTCCACAACGTGTACGGGCCGCGGATGGGCACCGACCACGCGATCCCGGAGATGGCGCTGCGCGCGCTGCGGGGCGAGAACCCGTTCCGGGTGCCGGGGGCGGACCAATCCCGGGCGTTCTGCTACGTCGACGACGCCGTCGAGGCGATGCTGCGGCTGATGGCGTGCCCGGACGCGGCAGGGCGGATCGTCCACATCGGCGACGACACGGCCGAGACCAACATCGCGGACCTCGCGAAGCTGGTCCTGCGGGTCACCGGGGCCGACGCGGCCCTGGAGCCGGTCGCGGGGGCGCCGGGGGCGGTCGGACGGCGCTGTCCCGACCTGGCGTTGCTGCGCGGCCTGACCGGGTACAGCCCGGCCGTCGACCTGGAGGAGGGCGTGCGTCGCACGGTCGAGTGGTACCGGCAATGGGCCGGGCGGTGAGCGGCTTGGCCCCGATCGTCTTCTACTACGGCGCCGGACGCCTCGAGGAACTGTGCCAATACCGGCGGGCCGTCCTGCAGCCGGAGTTCTACCGCCCGGAGGAGCTGCAGCGCCTGCGGGCCGACGGCACCGAGCCCCTCGCCTACCTGTCGCTGTCCGAGGACCAGGGCCCGCCGGCACCCTGGCAGCGGCCGCAGCGCAACCCCGACTGGGGTGGCGCGTTCGTGGACGTGAGCCACCCCGGGTGGACCGAGCACGTCATCGGGCAGGCCCGCGCCGCGATCGACGCGGGATTCTCCGGGCTGTTCCTCGACACGCTCAACGTCGAGCTGACGTTCCCCGAGGACCTGCCGCACCTGCTGCGGCTCGTGGCGGCGCTGCGGCAGGCGGCCGGCTCCGGCTACGTGCTGGCCAACCGGGGCTTCGGGCTGCTGCCGGACCTCGCCGAGCACATCGACGGAATCCTGTTCGAGTCGTTCTCCGCGCGCTGGACAGACGACGGGTACGGCCCGTGGCCGGCGGACATCCTGGAGGGGCACGCCCGCATCGCCGAGGACCTGCCGCGCTACGACCTGGACCTGTTCGCGCTGGACTACGCCGACACGCCGGGGCTCGCCGACTTCGCGCGTCGCCGGGCCGCGCTGTTCGGCATGCCATGCGTGGTGAGCGACCGGGCGCTGTCCCTGGTGTGAACCTGGCGCGAGCCTGTGGTGCGCCTGTGGCGGCCCGGCCCGGCCGGGCCGCCACACGGCTTAGCAGTCTCTTTGGTTCAGGTTAAAAGATCTCGAATGGCACCCGCTTGCGCCCGTTCCTCGGGTACCGTCCGCGGGGCATTCCGCGGCCGGTAGGGTGCGGAATGGTTCCGGTGCGGGCGCCCGCGGCGAAGACGTCCGCCGGGCCGCCGGAACCGCCATCGAGGAGGGGCAAGGACATGACGCAGAACGGGATGCGCCAGTACGACGAACGCATGGCGAGCGGCCCCCAGATCCTCAACCCGTCCGTCGAGGCGGCGGGCGGCCCGATGGACCAGCACAAGGCCCTGCAGGTCCTGACGATGGCGCAGCGCACGGCCGAGGAGCACCTCGAGGGGGCCCGGCGCGAGGCTGACCGCATCCGCGGCGAGGCGCACGCCGCGGCGACGCAGATCGTCTCGGAGGCTCAGGCGCGGGCGGAATCGCTGCGCGAAGAGGCCGAGCAGATCCTCAAGCGGGCGCGCGCGGCGGCGGTGAACGTCGCCCGCGAGGCCGAGGCGTTCGCCGCCGAGACCGAGCGCAACGCCAACGAGTTCCTGGCCGAGGCGCAGAACCGCGCGGGGGACGTCGTGCGGGAGGCACAGGCCAACGCGTACGACATCAAGGAGCGCGCCGAGCAGATCTACGAGGACGTCGTCGGCGGGCTGACATCCAAGCGGCAGGCGCTGCAGCAGCAGATCGAGTCGCTGGAGCAGTTCGACCACGAGTACCGGGCCAACCTCACCTCGTTCATGCAGCAGCAGATGCGTGCGCTCTGGGTGGGCCAGCCGCAGGTGACGACGGACTTCCAGGACTCCGGCGCGGTGGCCGGCGAGCTGCTGCCCGCGGCGCGGCGCGACCCCGACCAGCACCACGAGCCCGACGACGAGCCGGAGCCGCAGCGGGGCGAGTGAGCCGCGTTACTCGCGCCAGCCGGACAGCTCGATGCCCTTGCCGGTGTCGACGCGGTAGCCGAGCCGCAGTGCCTGCGTCTGCCCCTCCGGCAGCAGCAGCCGCCAGGTGAGCACGCCCAGCTCGGTGCGCTCGGCCGGCGCCGGCTCCACGACCGTCTCCCGGACGGTGATCCCCTCGTGGCGGGCGACCGGCAGCTGGTCGAGCACCGTGATGCGCACCGGCCGGCCCGTGTAGTTGCCGATCCTGGTCTGGTATTCGACCTCGCGGCGGCGGCTCGAGCCCAGCGTCGCCTTGGTGGCGGTGCGCCGGGCCAGCTCGCGCTCGACGCGGACCCGGTCGTCCAGGCCCAGTGCCAGATCCAGCTCCTCGCCCGGCGCCCACGTCCGCAGCGCGGTGCGGCTGACGAAGTCGGCCTCGTGGAACACCGCCGCCGTCCCGGGCGGCAGCGTGTGCTGCGACGTGTTCGTCACCACGGCGCGCACGTGGACGTCGGTCGAGCGGGCCGGCGCGGTGACGTGGTCGAGCCGGGCGGCGAGGTCGAGGACCGCGATCGTGGCCCGGGCCGTGGTGCCGTCGGCGGGCACCGCGACCGCGCGCGCCGGGCGGTACGTCGCCGCCACCGGCCCCTCCTCGACCCGCGCCTGGGCCAGCTCGAACGGGAGGTCCCGGTCGAGCGCGTCCTCGAGCATCGGCGCGGTTCCGGGCGGCGCCGCCATGGCGGGAGCCGGGGCCGGCAGGCCCTGCGGGCCGCCGAAGGCGCCGAGGGACCGCGGCCGGGGCGGGGGCGGGGGCAGCAGCGGGTCCAGGTACCACGGCTGCAGCTCGGGGACCGCGACCACGCCCGACGGGCGGGCGGTCGACAGCGCCAGCTCGCACTCCGGCCAGTCCTCGCCGGTGCGCTGCTCCACCAGGCCGAACCAGGTCACCTGCAGGGTCTCGCCGGTCAGCCGGACGTCGTAGGTGGACCGCCAGCCGGCCTCCCGCACCTGGTAGGAGACGTCGAGCTCGACCGGTCCCGGCGCCGCCACGGCGAGCGTGACGACGGCGTAGCGCGCGTCGGGTTCGCGCTTGCCGGACAGGTCGCGCAGCTGCCGGTCCAGCACGGCGACGCGGTCGGTCACCTCGGTGCGGCGCCGCTGCAGCTCGCGGATGCCGGCCAGCACGGAGGTCAGCTCGCCGCCCATCGTGGCGGTGAACGCCGCGACCGCGTCGGATGCCGCCTCGCCGGAGGCCAGCGCCCGCGCGTAGGCGCCGCTGGCCCGCTCGCCCAGCGTGGTCAGGAACGCCTGGCGCTGGCGCAGTACCGTCTCCGCGTCGTCGATCTCGGCCGACTCGGCTTCCAGGGCGCGCCGCTCCTGCCGCACCGCCGTCACGGCGGCGTCGGACGGCTCGGCGCGGCGGCGCAGCGCGACGTCCACGCCGAGGACCGTGGCGGTGCCGCGCTCGCTGAGCCCGCTGACCCGGATCGAGTCACCGTCCAGGTTCAGGGGCAGCGGCCCCACCTCCACGACCTGGTCGCCGGCGTCGAGGGTGGCCCGGCCGCGACGGGTGACCCGCGCCTGCGCGGGGTAGACGGTGACCGCGACGATCTCCGCGTCGATCGACTTCTGCACAGACCGCACCGTAGCAGCCCGTGCCCAGTCTCCGGGCGGGCTGCGTCTTTGATATAAAGTTGTGGATGCTCGCCACAATCGATCCTTGCCAGCGCGCGAGTGCCTCCCTAGGCTGGCCGCCGTGGCCCCGACGAGCCGCGACGTGCGGCGCACGTATCTCTCCCTGATCCTCCTCAACTCGCTCGCCGTCTCGAGCATCTGGGGCATCAACTCGCTGCTGATGTACGACGCCGGCCTGAGCAACACGCAGGCGCTGGCGGCCAACGCCTGCTTCACGCTCGGGTACGCGCTGTTCGAGGTGCCCACCGGCTCCGTCGCCGACACGTGGGGCCGCCGCGTGTCCTACCTGCTCGGCGGCTCCACCCTCACCGTCACGACCCTGCTGTACTGGCTGGCCTGGCGCCTGCACGCGGGGGTCCTGGCGTGGTCGGGCGTGTCGGTCCTGCTCGCCGCCGGCTTCACGTTCTTCTCGGGCGCGACCGACGCCTGGGTCGTCGACGCGCTGCACTTCATGCGCTTCCCGGGCCGGCTGGAGGACGTGTTCGCGCGGGCGCAGGTGTTCAGCGGGATCGGCACCATGGCCGGCTCGCTGGCCGGCGCCTACCTGGCCCAGCTGACGAACCTCGGCGTGCCGTTCCTCGTCCGGGCCGGCCTGCTGCTGACGCTCACCGCCGTCGCCTGGCGGCTCATGCACGACGTCGGGTTCACGCCCGGGCGCGCCGGCCGACCGGCGCAGGCGGTCCGGCGGATGGCGAGCGCCTCGATGCGGTACGGCTGGCGGCGCCCGGCCGTGCGCTGGGTGATGCTCGGCGCGCTGTTCTCCTCCGGCGTCGGCTACTATGTCGCGTTCGCGATGAAGCCGTACTTCCTGCAGCTGGTCGGCGACCGCCGGGCGTACGGGCTGCTCGGCGTGGTGGCTGCGGCCACTGCCGCGGCCCAGATGGTGGGCGGGCTGCTGGCGAGGGCGTTCCGCTCGCTGTTTCGGCGGCGGACCTCGGTGCTCATCGCGGGCGTCGCACTCGGCGGGGCGCTGCTGGTCGGTTTCGGCCTGGCCGGCACCATGCCGGTCGCGATGGCGCTGATCGCCGCCAACAGCCTGGTCTCCGCGGGGGTGCTGCCGTCGCGGCAGGCCTACCTCAACGAACTGCTGCCGGCCGCGAAGCGGGCCACGGTGCTGTCCTTCGACTCGCTCATCTCCTCCAGCGGCGGCGTGGTGATGCAGCCCGCCCTGGGCCGCCTGGCCGACGCCTGGGACTATCCGGCCTCGTTCGAGCTCGCCGGCCTGCTGCAGCTGCTGGCCCTGCCGCTGCTGCTCCTGGCCCGCCGGCGCGAGGCGGTGGCGCCCGAGCCTGCGCCGGAGGAGATGGTGCCGCAGGCGTGAACGCTAGCGCGCCACGACGCGGTCGGCGAAGGCACCGAACTCGGCCGCCGAGTCGCCGATCCACACCATGCCGTGCTCGCGGATGATGAACCAGTCGCTCGAGCGCAGGCGCAGCTCCTCGAAGAACCGCCGGCCCGCCGCGAAGTGTCCGCTCTCGACGATCGAGTCGGTGACCAGCTCCCGGTACCGCGGCCCGCGGGTCAGGTCGCGGTGGTGGAAGTGGACGATGAGCCGGGGCCGCCGCGCGTGCATGCTCAGCATGGTGCTGAGCACGAGGAACTCCGGCGCGTCGGAACTGGGCAGCCGCGGCCCGGTGTAGGTGATGCCGCGCAGCCCCTCGTCGAACGAGGTGACCAGGTCGAAGTCGTCGGCGGTCATGAGCGTCTTGTCGGTCAGGGTCTGCGACACGAACCAGTAGCCGTCGTGCGTGAACATGATGGAGCCGTCGGTATTCGGCTTGCGCTGCCACAACCGGTGCTCGCGGTGCAGCCGGGCCAGCTCGGCGACCTCGCCGGCGTGCTCGCGGCACAGGCGCGCGCGCACCGCCTCGTCGCCGTCGTCGCGGCTGCGGGTCGGCTGATACTTGACCCGGATCGTCTCGCCGATGACGTTGACGTAGACGTCGTGCCAGGTGTTGGTCCGGATCCCCCGCACCAGGTCGAGCTCGTCGGGGAAGATGGCGTTGATGTCCAGCGCGTCGCACAGCTGCGGGACGAGCGTCCCGGCAAGCTCGTAGCCGGGCCGGTCGGTGCCCGCGGCGGTCAGCGGGTAGGCCGAGACGATGTTCGTGCGGACGCCGGCGAAGGCGAGCGCGGCGAGATACTCGCGCTCCCCGTCCGGCATCGCGAGCGGGTCGGTCGGCCCGTAGACGACGTAGGTGATGACGTCGGGCCCGGTCGGCGGGATCTCGCCGTACGCCAGCGGCTCGACCGTGATGCCGTAGTCGGCGCGCAGCGCCCGGACCGCGGGCCGGATGATGTCGCGGCACGCCCACTCGCCGTGCGGTGACTCCGGGTTGATGACGTAGTAACACCGGACGTCGGTCACGCCGGGCTTGTGGCGGTAGTCGTGCGCCCGTAATCGATCCGCGTCAACGCCCATTGTGATCACGCGGTCACTGTACCCGTATCGACGCGCCCCGCTCTCCTCTCGTTGTGGGCCGCCAACCGTCACAGTTTCATGTCGGCATATGGAGATGTTGACGAATCGACGGAATATCTGCAACCTTAGATTCCCAGTCCGCAAGAAGTTGGCAACCCGTTGCAACTTCACGGCAGACGCACCGCCGACCGCCTGCCACCGACCCAGCACCAACCGCACAGCCCCTGACCAACGCCCAGACCCGGGCGTGCCTCCGCCAACACTCACTTCCGTGAGTACGGCCGTCGGGTCACGGGACGATCCGTGCTGTCCTCTGAACGGAGCAAGGACACCCCCATGAGATCCAAGCTGCTCGCCGGCGCTCTAGCGGTCCTGCTGGCCGCCGCCGGTGCCGCCGCCGTGTCCACACCCGCCCACGCCGCCGGTGGGCCCAACCTCGCCCTTGGCAAGACCGTCACGGCCAGCGGTTCCAACGGCCAGTACGTGGCGACCAACATCAACGACGGCAACCAGGGCACCTACTGGGAAAGCCCGAACAACGCCTTCCCGCAGTGGGTCCAGCTCGACCTGGGCAGCGCCACCAGCATCGACCAGGTGGTGCTCAAGCTGCCCACCGGCTGGGGCGCCCGCACCCAGAACCTGAGCGTGCGCGGCAGCACCGACGGCACCAACTGGACGGACCTGGCGGCGCCGTACGCTCCCGTCTTCAACCCCGCCAACGCCAACACCGTGGTCGTGAACTTCACCGCGAAGACGGTGCGGTACGTGCGGGTCAACATCACCGCGAACACCGGCTGGCCCGCCGCGCAGCTGTCCGAGGTGGAGGTGTACGGCTCCAACGTCAGCCAGCCGCAGCTGCCGACCGCACCGGGCAACCTGGCCTACACCGAGCCCACCCCCGGTCAGATCAAGCTGACCTGGAACGCGTCCACGTCGAGCCAGGGCATCTCCGGCTACACCGTCTACGCCAACGGCACCGCCCGCGGTAACGTCGGCGGCACGGTGCTGACCTGGACCGACACCCAGCCGACCACCGCCACGGTCACCTACTGGGTGCGCGCCCGCGACGCGGCCGGCAACGAGTCCGCCGACAGCAACCACGTGACCCGCAACGGCGTCACCAACCCGCCGACCGGCACGAACCTGGCGCAGGGCAAGGCGATCGAGGCGTCGTCGTCGGTGTTCTCCTTCACCCCGGCCAACGCCAACGACGGCAACACGAGCACGTACTGGGAGTCCAACGGCTTCACGTCGACGCTGACGCTGCACCTCGGCGCCAACGCCGACCTGACCTCGCTGGTGGTCAAGCTCAACCCCGACACGGCCTGGGGTGCGCGCACGCAGAGCTTCGCCGTGCTCGGCCGCGAGCAGTCCGCCACCGCGTTCAGCACGCTCGTGGCACGCGCGGACTACGCGTTCAGCCCGTCGGGCAACCAGAACACCGTCACGATCCCGGTCAACACCCGGGTCGCCGACGTGCAGCTGCAGTTCTTCTCGAACACCGGCGCCCCCGGCGGCCAGGTGGCCGAGCTGCAGGCGTTCGGGACCATGGCGCCCAACCCCGACCTCGTGGTCACCGGGGTCAGCTGGACGCCGACGTCGGTGAACGAGGCCACCCCGATCACCCTGTCCGCGACGGTGCGCAACAGCGGTACCGCCGCATCCCCGGCGACCACCGTGAACCTCTCGCTGGGCGGCGCGGTCGTGGGCACCGCCGCGGTCGGAGCGCTGCAGCCGAGCGCGTCCACCACCGTCACGGTCGACGCCGGCACGCGCCCGATCGGCTCGTACCCGGTCACCGCCACCGTCAACCCGGCGAAGACCGTCATCGAGCAGAACTACGACAACAACACCTTCACCGCCGCGAACCCGATCGTGGTGGCCCAGGCGCCCGGCCCGGACCTGCAGGTGCTCTCCATCGCCACCAACCCGGCCAGCCCGGCCGTCGGTGCCGCGGTCTCCTTCAGCGTGGTGGTGAACAACCGCGGTACCACCGCGGTCACCGTCACGACGGTGACCCGGGTGACCGTCGGCGGCACCACGCTGAACACCAACACCGGGCCGATCGGCGCCGGGCAGAGCGTGACCGTCGCGGTCGCCGGCACCTGGACCGCGGTCGCCGGCGGTGCCACCATTGTCGCCACCGCCGACGCGACCAACGTGGTCGCGGAGACCAACGAGAACAACAACTCCCTGTCGCAGTCCATTGTGGTCGGTCGCGGCGCCGCGGTGCCGTACACCTCGTACGAGGCCGAGGCCGGCAACTACAACGGCACGCTGCTGACCGCCGATCCCCTGCGCACGTTCGGGCACACCAACTTCGCCACCGAGTCGTCGGGGCGCAAGTCGGTGCGGCTGAACAGCACCGGCCAGTTCGTCGAGTTCACCTCGACCAACCAGGCCAACTCCATCGTGGTGCGCAACTCGGTGCCCGACTCGTCATCCGGCGGCGGGCAGGACTACACGATCAGCCTGTACGCCGACAACGTCTTCGTGCAGAAGCTGACCCTCTCCTCGCGCTTCAGCTGGCTGTACGGCAACAGCGACGACACCGAGTCGCTGTCCAACAGCCCGGGCGGTGACGCGCGCCGGCTCTTCGACGAGTCGCACGCGCTGCTCTCGCGCAGCTACCCGGCCGGCACGAAGTTCAAGCTGCAGCGCGACGCCGGGGACACCGCCGCGTTCTACATCATCGACCTCGTCGACCTGGAGCAGGTCGCTCCGCCGCTGAGCCAGCCGGCCGGCTGCACCTCGATCACGCAGTACGGCGCGATCCCGGACGACGGCCAGGATGACACGGCGGCGATCCAGAGGGCGGTGACGGACAACCAGAACGGCGTCATCTCCTGCGTGTGGATCCCGCCGGGCCAGTGGCGGCAGGAGCAGAAGATCCTGTCTCCGGACCCGGCCCGCGGCCAGTTCAACCAGAAGGGCATCCGCAACGCCGTCATCAAGGGCGCCGGCATGTGGTACTCCCAGCTGTACACGACCACCGAGCCGCAGAAGGTGGTCGGCAACATCAACCACCCGCACGAGGGCAACGTCGGCTTCGACATCGACGACAACGTCCAGATCTCCGACATCGCCATCTTCGGCGGGACGACCAACCGCAAGGACCGCGGCCACGGGCTCAACGGCCGGTTCGGCAAGAACACCAAGATCAGCAACGTGTGGATCGAGCACACCAACGTCGGCGCCTGGGTCGGCCGCGACTACAGCGACACGCCCGCCTACTGGAACCCCGCCGACGGCCTGCAGTTCAGCGGGATGCGCATCCGTAACACGTACGCCGACGGCATCAACTTCGCCAACGGCTCGCGCAACTCGAAGGTGTTCAACTCGTCGTTCCGCACCACCGGCGACGACTCGCTGGCCGTTTGGTCGAGCACGTACGTGAAGGACCAGTCCGTGGACGTCGGCCACGACAACCGCTTCACGAACAACACGGTGGAGCTGCCCTGGCGGGCCAACGGCATCGCGATCTACGGCGGCTATGGCAACGTCATCGAGAACAACCTGATCTCCGACACGATGAACTACCCCGGCATCATGCTCGCCACCGACCACTCCCCGATCCCGTTCTCCGGCACCACGACGATCGCCAACAACGGCCTGTACCGTTGCGGCGGGGTGTTCTGGGGCGAGCAGCAGAAGTTCGGCGCGATCACCCTGTTCGCGCCGTCGAGCGACATCGTCGGGGTCACCATCCGCGACACCGACATCTCCGACTCGACCTACGACGGCATCCAGTTCAAGGCTGGCAGCGGCCAGTACCCGAACGTGGCCCTCACCAATCTGCGCATCGACAAGTCGAACAACGGCGCCGGCATCCTGGCCATGGGCAGCGCCCGGGGCAGTGCCACGCTGACCAACGTCACCATCACCAACTCGTCGACCGGCAACCTCGTCAAGGAACCGGGCTCCCAGTTCGTGTTCAACGGGACCCCCAACTAACCGCAGCACTCGCGAACGCACCGCACGAACAGCAGCGGGGGTCCCGGGCCGACCGGGACCCCCGCACCGCTGTCAGCTCAGCTCGCGTCGTCGAGGTCGGCGGCGAGCTCGTCCGGGGCGCGCATCCGCCACGCGTCGGTGTTACGCCGGGATTTCCAGCGAGGCCACGCGGCGGCCGCCCCGGACGACCGGGAGTCCCTGTGCGATCCGGTCGTAGAAGCGCCGCTTGTATACGCCGAACTCGACGGCATCCGGGTCGTCCGGGTCGGCGTCGACGAGCACCTCCGCGACGAGCAGGTCGGCGAGCGGGACGTCGGGGGCCGGGTCCTCGACCCGGCCGATGGTGTCGCCCGGCAGGTCGAGGTAGCCGGGGGCGAGCGTGCGGCCGTAGAGGCAGCCGCCGACCAGGTCCGGGCAGAACTCGTCCCACATGATCGTCGCCCGCGTGCGCAGGTCACCGTGGATCATCACGAGCTTGTCCGTCATCTCGCCCACGAACGTCTCGACCTCGACATTGCCCTGCACGAGGAGCTTCGCGTCGCAGCTCAGGTAGATGTTGGCGGCGCGGAGGTCGCCCAGCACGATCAACGCGCTGGCGCCGTCGTCCCAATCGAAGATGTTGCCGTCCACGGTGAGATCGCCATCGACGATGTACCCCGTGGCGCCGTCCGGAGTGGTGTCGCGCCACGGGTGCCGGTCATGGTCGTTGAGCGGGAAGGCACCAGTGACCAGTGCACTGCCCGGATGGAGGATGTACTCCTCCTCGTACAGGTTCTCATAGGACGACTCGGCGAAGCCGCGGCTGTTGAACAGGGCCTTCGCCGCGCCCCACGACAGGTAGCTCGTCTGCATGCCCGCGACCGTAGCGATCAACACCAGACCCGACAAGAGCGGGCCACGTCCGGTCCAGGGCAGGCGGGCACGAGGTCTACGGCTTCTCACAGAAGCCGGTCGGGCTGCAGTACAGCGTGCCGACGCCGTACGAGAAGGCCGGCACGTTGCTCGGCGACTGGGTGAGCCTTGACAGCAAGCGGAACGCCCGAGCGCTGGTGATCACATCCGACGAGATTCCGACATAACGGGCGCCGGTCGGCGTAAGTTGGCGGTCGCTCTACGTTACGGTATGAGATGGGTCCGAACCGTACGTGGAGGTGTCGGATGGGAAACGGCGGAGTCCTGCCAGGCCGAGATCCACCTGTCCGGCGCGAAATTTTGCACGAGAGCGAACGCACGCGCGTGACTCGACTGCCCTTCGCCGGGCACACGATCATCCGCAAGGAGCCGCTGGGGCCGGACGCGCGGCGGCGGGTACAGCACGAAATGGGGATCCTGGGGCGGCTGCGCGGTGTCGAGGGGGTCGCGCAACTGGTGGAGGTGCCGCGGTCCCCGGGGTCGATCGCGGTGGCGGACGTTGGTGGGACGAGCCTGGCCGGGCTTACGAAGCCCCTGGTCGTCGGGGATCTCATCGAGCTCGGGGTGGGGCTGGCCCGGGCGGTGGCGGGGATGCACAGGCGGGGTGTGATGCACCGCGACATCACGCCGGCGAACATCCTGATCTCCCGCGACGGCGCCCCCTGCCTGGTGGATTTCGCGTTGGCGTCGTCGTTGGCCGAGATCCGTCCCGAGTTCACGCACCACACCGAGATCGTGGGGACCCTCGCCTATCTGGCACCGGAGCAGACGGGGCGGACCGGCCGGTCGGTGGATCAGCGAGCTGATCTGTATGCGCTGGGCGCGACGTTGTACGAGTTGGCGACGGGTGCGCCGCCGTTCGGTTCCGGGGATCCGCTGCGGCTGACGCATGATCATCTGGCCCGGGTGCCGGTGCCCCCGGCGCGGGTGAACCCGGCCGTCCCGGCGCCGCTGTCCGAGATCATCATGCATCTGCTGGAAAAGGAGCCGGACCACCGGTATCAGACCGCCGACGGTGTGGTCCACGACCTGGAGCGGTTGCGCGACGCCGGCGCGGGCGCGGCGGCTGGCCTGCGGCCCGGCGCGCGGGATGTTCCGCTGCGGCTGGTGCCCCCGTCGCGGCTGGTCAGCCGCGACGCGCAAGTGGCGGCGCTGGAGGCGTCGTTCGAGGAGGCGCTGGCCGGTCGATGCCCCGGGGTGCTGGTCGGCGGGGCGCCCGGCGTGGGCAAGACGGTGCTGGTCGACGAGCTGCGGACGGTGGTGACGGACCGGGACGGCTGGTTCGTGGCGGGCAAGTTCGACCAGTACCGGCGGGACCTGGAGTTCGACGCGGTGTACCAGGCGATTCGCGGGTTGGGCCGGTTGTTGCTGGCCGAGCCGGACGACGAGCTGGTCAAGGTCCGCGAACGCATCCTGGAGGCGATCGGCCCGAACGCGGGCCTGCTGACCACGCTACAGCCGGAGTTCGCGGCGCTGCTGGGCGTGCCACCCGATCCGGGAGATCCGCTCACCGCGCAGGCGCGGGCGCAGCGCACGACGGTGGAGGTGCTCCGCGCGGTCGCTTCGCCGAAGCGGCCGGTGGTGGTGTTCGTCGATGATCTGCAGTGGGCAGGGCGCACCCCACTGGGGTTCGTTGACCTCGTGCTCAGCGGCGAGGAGCGGATCGACGGGCTGTTGCTGGTGGGCGCCTACCGCGAGGACGACGTGGAGGCGGCCCATCCGCTGGCGGCGCCGCTGTCCCGGTGGCGTGAACAGCCAGGGGTGCGGCACCTGCGGCTGGCCAACCTGCCGGTGTCCGGCTCTGTCGCCATGGTCGCCGAGGTGCTCCACGTGGATTCGGCCGAGGCGGTCGGCCTGGTCGAGTTGATCAACCCGTATACGTCGGGTAACCCGTACGAGACCCTGGAAGTGCTCAATGGTCTGCGCCGCGACGACGTGCTGACCGCGACGGCCGACGGGTGGCGATGGAACGAGGCGGCGGTGCGTGCTCGCCTGGGCCGGTCGGAGCTGGCCGGGTTGCTGGCGGCACGGGTTGACGCCCTGCCGGCGACGTCCCGGCAGATGGTGGACGCGATGGCGTGTCTCGGCGGGCGGACGGAGCTGCGCGTGCTGCGCAGCGCCATCGCCGCGCGGCCGGGCGTGGTGGAACAGCGGCTGGCGCCCGCCCTCGATGAGGGGCTCCTGGTGGTGGAGCCCGGGGTGCGGGAGGCGGTCCGGTTTCGCCACGACCGGATCCGCGAAGGTGTCCTGCGCCGGCTGGATCCGGGGCGGCTGCGCACCCTGCGGTTGGCGCTGGCGCGGCGGCTGGCGGCCGTGCCCGAGTTGTTCGCGGTCGCGGCGGAGCAGTACCTGCCGGTGGTCGACGCGCTCGACGACCCCGCAGAACGGCGCCGGGTGGCGGGGCTGCTGCGGTGCACCGCTGGCCAGGCCGCGTTGATCGGGGACTACGCGCTGGTGAGCGCGCTGCTGGGGGCCGCGCTGCGGCTGATCGACCCGGGTGAGACCGCCACGCTCGTCGAGATACACACCGGCCGCCACAGCGCGCTGTACAGCATGGGCCGGCTGGACGAGGCGGACGATGAGTACCGCACGATCGAAGGGCTGTGCACCGACGCCTTGGGCCGTGCGGACGCGACGGTGGTGCAGGCGCGCAGCCTGACCCACCGCAAGCGCTTCGCGGAGACGATCGGGCTCTGCCTGGAGTCGCTGCGTGAGCTCGGCGTCGCCGTACCAGACGCGGACCGGTTGCCGGCGCGGCTCGAGCACCAGTTCACCTATCTGTACCGGTGGCTGGACCACACCACCGTCGACGAGCTGACCCGGCCGGAGATCACCGACCCGAGGCTGCTCGCCGCGACCCGCCTGATCAACGCCATCCTGCCGGCGCTCTTGTTCGTTCCGGACCACGCCACGGCCGCCTGGTTGAGCCTGGAGGCGCTGCGGATCTGGATCGAGCACGGTCCCGCCCGCACCCTGCTCGGCCCGGCGAGCTACGCCGCCTGCTGCGCCATGGTGGTGCACGACGATTACGCCGCCGGGTACCAGACATTGCGGCGCGTCCTGGCGATGGGCGAAACCCGCGGCTACGAGCCCGACACCTCGCAGGCCCGCTTCCTGTTCGCCCTGTGGTCCTTCTGGTTCGAGCCGATCGAAAACTGTATCCAGGCCGGTCAGCGGGCCCGCGAGGGGCTGCTCGCGGGCGGCGACCTGGCCAACGCCGGATACACCTACTTCGCCACCGTGACCGGCCTACTGGACTGCGCTCCATCGCTGGACGCCTACCTGGCCGAGACGGAACCGGGCGTCGCCTTCGTAGGGCGCACCGGCGGCCAGCAGACCGGCGAACCACTGGAAAGCTATCGATGGCTGGCTGGACTGTTGCGCGGCGAACGCTCCGCCGCAGCCGGTGAGGCGGTCCCCGACGCCGCCAGCCCCGTGGCGCTGTTCTACGCGTATTGCACCCGCGCGATCGCCGCCGCCATCTTCGGTGACCTGCCCGGCCTGGCAAAACACACGGCGGCGGCGATGCCGCGGCTACCGACTGCCAACTGCGCCTACCCGGTCGCGGTGGTCTACCCGCTGCGTGGGCTGGCCCTCGCCGGGCAGGCCCGCAACAGCCACGGCGGCGAACGCGACCGTCTGCTGGGCGAGCTTGACGAGGTGACGCGGTGGCTGGCCGCCCGCGCCGCGGACGCGCCGGCGAACTTCCTGCACCTGCTGCGACTGGTCGAGGCGGAACGGGCGTGGACGGTCGGGGACTTCCGTGCCGCCGTCCTCGGCTTCGACGCCGCGCGGCGCGAGGCCGCCCAGCGTCCGCGGCCGTGGCATCGGGCCCTGATCGCCGAACACGCGGCCAGCTTCCTGCTCGCCCACGGTGTCGAGCACGGCGGCTACAACCTGCTCGCCGAGGCCCGCCAGGAGTACCTCGCCTGGGGCGCGACGGCGAAAGCCGACCAACTCGACTGGGCCTACCCGACCCTGCGACCACAGGCCGGTGCGACCGCCGGGCCCGACGCCCACCGCCTCGGTGATCGTCCGCATCGTCGCTCCGCCGTCACAACCGGAACGCTCGACCTGCTCGGCATCCTGTCCGCGTCGCAGGCGTTGAGCTCCGAGACCAACGTCGAAGGGCTGCACTCCCGACTGGTCCAGGTGCTCAGCGCCATGACCGGCGCCACCGCCGTACACCTGCTGCTGTGGAGCGACGACCGGCAAGCCTGGCTGCTGCCCGCGCCCGCCGGCACCGGCGGCGCCATCCCGCTCAGCGACAGCGGCCACGAACACGCGGTGCCGCTGTCCGTGCTGCGATACGTCCAGCGGACAGGTGAACCGCTCGTCGTGGCGGACTCCACCCGCGACGACCGCTTCGCCCGCGACCCATGCTTCACCGACATCGCCTGCTGCTCGCTGCTGGCCGTGCCGGTCCTGAGCCGCGGCGCCCTGCAGGCGGTGCTGCTGCTGGAGAACCGCCTCATCCGCGGCGCGTTCACCGCCGAACGGCTCGACGCCGTCAAGCTCATCGCCGGCCAGCTCGCCGTCTCTTTGGACAACGCCCAGCTGTACGTCGAGTTCCGCCGCATGGCCGACGAGCAAGCGGCCTTGCGGCGAGTGGCCACGCTGGTCGCCCGCGGCGCCGGCCCACAGCTCGTGTTCGCCACCGTGGCCGACAAGGTCGGCACGCTCGTCGGCGCCGACGGCACGGCGATCATCCGGTTCGAGCCGGACGGTGAAGCCACGACGATGGGGCGCTACGGGTCCGGGCAAGCGCAGCCCGGTTCGCGGGGCGAGACCGACTTCGATGCGGCCATGGCGTCGGTCCGGGACACGGGACGGTCGGCTCGCCGCGACGTGGACGACCCGGCTCAGGCCGGCCGGCCCGGGACGGCCCGCTCCGCGGTCGCCAGCCCGATCCTGATCGAGGGCCGGGTCTGGGGATCCATGACCGTCACCTCGCGACGCCAGCGGCTGCCCCAGGACACCGAACAACGCCTCGCCGACTTCACCGAGCTCGTCGCGACCGCTATCGCCAACGCCGAAGGCCGAACGGAGCTCGCCGCCTCGCGCGCGAGGATCGTCGCCACCGCCGACCAGACCCGCCGGCGCATCGAACGGGACCTGCACGACGGCGCCCAGCAGCGACTGATCTCCCTGGGCCTGCAGCTACGCACAGTGCAAGCGGCACTGCCACCCGAGCTCGACGCGCTCACCACAGAGCTCGACCACGCCGTCGCCGCGGCCACCGGCGCCCTGCAGGAGCTCCGCGAGATCTCCCGCGGCATCCACCCGGCGATCCTGACCGACGGCGT
>NZ_JBEPDB010000113.1:0-23072 GCF_040300025.1 Dactylosporangium sp. NPDC000555
CCGTTCCGGCGCGCCCACTCGGACAACTTCACACGCTGATAATAGCTGAGAAAAGATGAGATTCAATGATGACACACCGAGCAGTTAGCTACCCCTGTTGCGAGCGAAGTCCATGAGTCTATGCTGCCGAACTGGTGATCAAACGACTGCTGTGAGTGCAGTTTCCCTGATCGCCGCACGAGTCGTCCAGATCGGCATCGCGGGGGAGGCGGGCATGGACGTGCGGGTGGATCGTCGGCGTCGTCGCGTCGACCGCCAGGACGCCGCATTCCGCGACGAAGGTGCTCGCGTGCCCGTCGCGCGACGGTCTCGAAGCCGTGCGGCGGGCACGGCAATGCCCCGCATCGAACCACTGACCCGAGACCCGTCTGAGCCGGGCATCTGGCGAGGACACCCGCCTGCGCACCCGCGGCGCCTCGCCAGATGCCCCACCACCTCGTGCCGGCCGCCGGCAGACAAGGAGACCCGCACCTTGCGCGCAGCTACCCGACCGTCACGCCGCCACCTGACCAGCGTGGCCGCGGGGACACTCGCTCTCGGCCTGGCCCTGTCCGGGTGCGGGAGTTCGCCCAGCACCCCGAGCACCACGCCGTCCGGCAGCGCCGGGGCAGCCTCGCCCTCGCCGAGCGAGGACCCTGAGGTCGCCGCCGCCCGCCAGGGCGCGATGACCGCCTACGTCAACTACCGCAAGGCGTACACGGCGGCATCAGCGACGGCGGACTACAACGCCAAGCTCGACCCCTACGTGGCCGACCCGCTGCTGGCGCAGGTCAAGCAGGACCTCGTCATCAAGTGGCAGCAGGGCCTGGTGACCACCGGCGCCCCGGTGTCCAACCCGGAGGCTACCGACATCGACGTCAGCAAGCGGCCGTTCATCGTGAAGATCGAAGACTGCTTCGACATCAGCAACTGGAGAACCGTCCACAAGGACACCGGCAAGTCGGCGGCGATCCCGAGCCAGGCCACCAAGTACATCCTGCTGGCCGAAGCCGTCCTCTCCGACGACGGGCAATGGCGCATCAGGCAGTCCCAGCCGCACAGGGAACGGCCGTGCTGAGGCGGGCGACCCGGTGGCTCGTCGTCTGCGGCAGGCATCGAGGCTGGCCACGATATCCGTGAGACGGACGGCGACCAGGCGGCAGCAAGAGGCACCCACGCGCAGTGCCAGCCTGCTGTTCCTGCGCCGCAGCACCGGCCTGGAAGAGATCCGGGCGATGTGAGACCAATTCCACCAAGACCTCGGCAGCGACCACTTCATCACGCGCGAGCAGAAAATGGATCAAAAGTACAAAGCCGGTTGTATCGGTACAGCCGGTTGGGTGGTGTCGACCATGCGGCCATTGACTACTTGACCATCCCCGCTACGGTGTGCGGCACAAGCCTGCACAGGGGAAGGCCACCGATATGAGGCCGAGATGGCCCAGCTAACCGCGCCCGCGCATGTTCCCCCGCCGGTCCGGGGCGGCGAGGTCAATCGCGTCACCGCCAGGATCCGCAGCACGCCGGGGCGGCTGGTGGTCGTCATGCTGGTGCTGCTCCTGGTCGGCCTCCTGGCCGGCATCGCCTGGGTGATCGGTTCGTCGCAGCGTTCGTCGTCGGCTGGCAGCGCGCGCACCGGCAGCGGCCGCCTCGCCGTGCAGGCGCAGGAGCTCTACCGTGCGCTGTCGGACGCGGACGCCACCGCGGCGATCGCGTTCCTGTCCAGCGGAGTCGAGCCCGCCGACCTTCGCAACCGCTACCAGTCGGACGTCGCCGCCGCGACCGCCGCGCTCGCCGCCGTGGCCAACGGGGGTGCCAGCGACAAGGCGGCGATCCAGCAGATCTCCGCGCAGCTGCCGGTCTACACCGGCCTGGTCGAGACGGCCCGCAGCTACAACCGGCAGGGCTACCCGGTCGGGTCGGCCTACCTGCGCGAGGCGTCGGGGCTGATGCGCGAGCAGCTGTTGCCGGCCGCCCAGCGGCTGTACGACCGCGAGACGACCGCTTTGAGGGACGAGCGCGACGACGCGGCGTCCCTGCCGTGGCTGGCACTGCTGCTCGGCGTCGGCCTCGTCGCGGGGCTGATCCGGGCGGGGCTGCGATTGAGCCGGCAGACGCACCGGACCTTCAACGCCGGCCTGCTCGCCGCGACGCTCGTCGCCGTCGTCATCGTCATCGTCCTATGGAACGGTATCGGCTGGGCGGTGGTCGCCGCACACATCGGCGCCGCCAACCGCGACGGCTCGCGGCAGGTGGAACTGCTGGCCAAGGCGCGCATCGCCGCGCTGACCGCCCGCGCCGACGAGGCGCTGACCCTGGTGGCGCGCGGCAGCGGAGCCGCCTTCGAGGAGGACTACGTCGTACAGCTCGGCGCGCTGGTCAACGACGACAACAAATCCGGCCTGCTCGACCGGGCCAGAGCGGCCGCCACCGATGGCGCGGTGCGCGCGTCGATCGACACAGCGATCTCCGACGTCAATGCCTGGCTCGCGGTGCACAAGAAGCTGCGCGCGGCCGACGACGGCGGCGACTTCCCGGGCGCGGTGAAACTCGCCATCGGCAGTGAGCCCGACAGCGCCGCGACGATCTTCAACCGGCTCGACGGCGTGCTCGCCCAGGCGATCCATGCGACGAGCGCGGTGTCGGACAAACGCGGCGCCCAGGCGGCCGGTGCGTTCGCCGGCCAGACCGGCGGCGGTGTCTTCCTGACCATCGTGCTGCTCGCCGGGATCGGCGTCGGCTACCAGCAGCGGATCGTGGAGTACCGATGACGACAACGCGGATGCGGGCCACCCGAGCCCTGGCCGGCGCGGTCCTGCTGTCCCTGCTCGGCGCCTGCGCCGGCATCACCGACAACACCACGACGCCGGCGCCGAGCTTCGCCCCGCCCCAGCCCGTCGGGGTCAAGAACCCGGCGGAGATCCCGAACGCCGCCGCCGGCGCGCCGACCAACTGCGACGTGCGGCGCTCCAGCCTGCGTCCGGGATCGGGCAACCAGGCGACCGGACCGGCCGTCTCGGCGATCAAGTCGCGGGGCCGGCTGGTGGTGGGCGTCGACCAGAACACGTACCTGTTCGGCTACCGCGACCCGGACAGCGGGCAGATCGTCGGATTCGACATCGACATGCTCCGCGAGGTCGCGTTCGACCTCTTCGGTGACCGCAACGCGATCCAGTTCGTCGCGATCACCTCCGCACAGCGGATCCCGGCGATCCAGAACAACCAGGTCGACCTGGTCGCCGAGACGATGACCATCACCTGCGAGCGGCTGCAGCAGGTCGACTTCTCCAGCGTGTACTTCGAAGCCGGCCAGCGGGTGCTCGTGCCCAAGGACTCCACCGCGACGGGCATCGCCGACCTGGGCGGCAAGACCGTCTGCGCGGCCGACGGCAGCACCTCGATCCGCAACATCGCCACCGCGGCGTCCAAGCCGATACCGGTGTCGGTGCCGGACTGGACCGACTGCCTGGTGCTGTTGCAGCAGGGACAGGTCGCGGCCATCTCCACCGACGACACGATCCTGCAGGGCCTCGCCGCTCAGGACCCCAACGTGAAGCTGGTCGGTGACAAGTTCACCGACGAGCCGTACGGCATCGCGGTCAACAAGAACGCCAACGACCTGCTGCGGTTCGTCAACCGCACCCTGGAGCGCATCCGTGCCGACGGCACGTGGCAGGCGATTTACACCAGACAGCTGAAGACGGCGGCCCCGACCCCGCCGCCGGCCGGCTACCGGGACTGATGCGGGTGGACGTGCCGTCGATCAGTCGCGACGCGGCCGACCAGGTGCTCGCCGGCCTCGGCGCCGGCTACGACCGGATCGCCGCCGCGATGTACGCCCTCGACAGTAGCTCCGCGCTGGGCTTCCTGCGCGGCGGTGGCGTCACCGGGGCCACCGCGACCAGGTGGCAGACGCTGAGCAGCGAGGTCGGGCTGCTGTGGGCGCAGTTCACCGTGCTCAACGAGGCGCTGGAGCAGGCGCGTACCATCCGCAACGCCAACCGGCCCGGCGATCCGCAGTGGGCCGAGCTGGGCATCCTGCTCCAGGAGCCGGCCATCGGCCTCGACGGCGCCGGCATGCCGGCCGACGGCAGCTCGCCGCCGGCGACCTGGATCCGGCTGTGGGACCTGGCGCAGCAGCTCGAGCGGCGCTGCGCCGCGGCGGCCGCGTTCCTCTCCGAGGTCGACGTGGCCTGGACGGCGGTGGCGAGCCGTCTGGGGCCGGTCGGCGAGGCGCTGGACGCGGCGGCGACCCTGGCCGCCGAGCTCGGCGTGCCGTCCGAGACGGAGCCGGCCGCCGCACGCTTCGCCGACGTACACCAGGCCTTGCTCGCGGACCCGATCACCGTGGCCCCCGGCGGCCGGTTCACCGCCCAGGCCGACCGGGCGCTGAGCGACGTCGCCGCCGCCGTCGACGTGGCCCGCCGGCGGCTCGCCGACATGGCGCGGCTGCGGGACTCGTATCCGCAGCGGGTAGAGGCACTGCGCCGCCTCGCCGACGAGGTCCTCGAAGCCGAGCGGGAGACCGCGGACACGTTCGCGCGGGTCACCGGGAAGATCCTCGCGCCCGGCCTGCCGGCCCCGCCCTCCTCCGGTGCCGCCCTGCACGCGACCGCCGAAGGGCTCGACCAGCTCGGCCGGGGCGCCGGCTGGGGCCGGCTCGCCGACGGCCTCGCCACGGCCGAACAGGCCGCGGCCCGGGCCAAGCAGCGCGCCGCCGAGCTGCGCGACAACGCCAACGGGCTGATCGCGCGCCGCGACGAGCTGCGCGGCCGGCTCGACGCCTACCGGGCGAAGGCCGCGAGCAAGGGGCTCGCCGAACACGGCGAGCTCAGCACCCGCTACGACGACGCGCACGCGCTGCTGTTCACCGCGCCGTGCGACCTGCGGGGTGCCACCCGCGCGATGGTGGCCTACCAGCAGACCCTGAACACGCTGTTGGAGGAGCAGGCTTGACAACCTCCCCACGCCTAAAGACGGGGGATCCCAGCAGTCGCTCACTGGGTTTCCTGCTTCACCGACGACCGCCCCGTCCGAACACCCGTCCGTTGGGGTCTTACACCGCCTCCACAGGCAATCACGGAGAGCCCCTCCGCGAGGATGTTGCGGGCCGCGTTCACGTCGCGGTCGTGGATACGCCCGCATCGGCACGTCCACGACCGTACGTGCAGTGGCATCCGCTCAGCGTGCGCACCGCAGACCGAGCACAGCTTGGACGACGGGAACCAGCGGTCCACGACGACCAGGTTCCGGCCGTGCCATTCGGCCTTGTACTCCAACAGCGCGCGAAACTGCCGCCAGGCCGCGTCAGAGATGGCGCGGGCGAGACGGTGGTTCTTGACCATGTTGCGCACGGTCAGGTCCTCGATCACGATCGTTTGGTTCTCACGAACGAGCCGAGTGGTCAGTTTGTGCAGGTGGTCGCGCCGGCGGTCGGTGATCCGGGCGTGGACGCGGGCCACCTCGCGGCGAGCCTTGGCCCGGTTCGCGGAGCCCTGCTCCTTCCTGGCGAGGTTCCTTTGGGCACGGGCGAGAGCGGCCCGGTCACGGCGTTCGTGCTTCGGGTTGGCGATCTTCTCCCCGGTGGACAGGACAAGCAGGCTGTCCAGCCCGGCATCGATCCCCACAGAGCTGGACGCTGGGACCTGCTCGATCACGTCGTCGCACAGCAACGAGACGAACCAGCGACCCGCGGCATCCTGCGACACGGTCACCGTGGACGGCGACGCACCCTCGGGCAGCGGCCGGGACCACACGATGTCCAGGGGTTCGGCCATCTTCGCCAGGGTCAGCCGGCCGTCCCGCCAGCGAAACGCGCTCGTGGTGTACTCCGCCGACCGCCGCGAGCGCTTCTTGGACTTGAACGTCGGGTACTTGGCCCGCTTGGCGAAGAAGTTCGTGTACGCCACCTGCAAATGGCGCAGCGCCTGCTGCAACGGCACGGAGGAAACCTCGTTGAGGAACGCCAGTTCCTCGGTCTTCTTCCACACGGTCAGCATCGCGCTGGTGGCGTTGTAGCTGACCCGTTCCTGGCGCAGCGTCCACGCCTCGGTGCGGGCCTGCAACGCCATGTTGTAGACCAGCCGGACACACCCGAACGTGCGGGCAAGCTCGGTTGCCTGGCCGAGGCTCGGATAGAAGCGGTACTTGAATGCCCGCTTCACCGTCCTGATCACGGCTCACAAGCTAGCACGCTGATCAGTAAACACTGCCGTGACGCAGGGATAGACGCCGATCCGCTGTGGCGGCGGATCGGCTTTCCCTGCCCTGCTCCGCAGGGGTTCCGTTTCCTCCCCACGGCTAAAGCCGGGGGTTTCCACGGAGGTTTCCGATGAGGTGTACCAGGCCCGGATGCACCGGCACGTACGCGGCTGACGGCTACTGCGACGAGTGCGGCCACAAGGAGGCGATTCGGACGAGCGGGGTCTCCGGCCAGCCGCCGGCCGCCCCGTCGCCCGCGGCGCGGACCGGTTCGGCCGGGTTCTCCGGGCCCGACGCCGCCCGCACCGCCGCCGCCCGGCGCGATCCCGCTCGTACCGCCGCCGCCCGGCGCGATCCGGCCCGCACCGCCGCCGCGCGGCCAGGCCCCGCGCCGGTGGCCAGCACCGCCCAGACCTCCGGTGCGCTCGGCGGTCACTCCACCGGCACCTCGACCGGGGGCCGCCGGGGCAGGTCCGGCAGCAGCCGCGGGCGCCTCGGCGCGGGCTACGTCGCCATGCCGCCGGTGCCGCTGCGCGACCCGTCGACCGCCATCAAGAGCAACGCCAGCGTGCCCGAGTCGCAGCGCTTCTGCAGCGCCTGCGGCGAGCCGGTGGGCCGCGGCCGCGACGGGCAGCCCGGCCGCACCGACGGCTTCTGCCCGCGCGACCGCACGCCGTACTCGTTCACGCCCCACCTGCAGCCCGGTGAGCGCGTCGCCGGCCGGTACGAGATTCTCGGCGCCCTCGCGCACGGCGGGCTCGGCTGGATCTACCTGGCCCGCGACCGCAACATCAGCGAGTCCGGCGCCGACCGCTGGGTCGTGCTCAAGGGCCTCATCAACACCGGCGACCAGGACGCGCTCGCGGCGGCCATGGCCGAGCGGCGGTTCCTGGTCGAGATCGACCACCCCAACATCGTCAAGATCCATGACATCGCCGAGCATCCCGACGGCAAGACCGGCGAGATGATCGGGTACATCGTCATGGAGTACGTGGGCGGCAAGTCCCTCAAGGACCTCGCCCTGGAGCATCTCGGCCCCGACGGCCGGCGGGTGCCGCTGCCGCTGGAGCACGTGCTCTCGTACGGCATCGAGGTCCTCAACGCGCTCGGCTACATGCACGATCGCGGCCTGCTCTTCTGCGACTTCAAGCCCGACAACGTGATCCACACGGAGGAGCGGCTCAAGCTCATCGACCTCGGCGCGGTCCGCCGCATCGACGACCAGGTCTCGCCGTTGTGGGGCACGCCCGGCTACCAGGCGCCCGAGCTGGCCCAGGTCGGCGCGTCGATCGGGTCGGACCTCTACACGGTCGGCCGGACGCTCGCGGTGCTCAGCTTCGACTTCAGCGGCTTCTCCAGCAAGTACGCCCACAGCCTGCCCACCCCCGACGACGTCGAGTTGCTGCGCGGGCAGGAGTCCTACTACCGGCTGCTGCGCCGGGCGACCGACCCGGATTGGACACGCCGGTTCTCCTCGGCCGGCGAGATGGCCGACCAGACCCGCGGTGTCCTGCGCGAGATCCTCTCCTGCACGGACGGCGTGCCGCGGCCGGAGAACTCGACGCAGTTCACCCCGGAGCGCCGCGCCTTCGGCGCCACCGGCGGGATGGAGCCGCTCACCGGCGCGGCCGTGGCGGTCGCGCTGCCGCTGCCGCTGGTCGACCTGACCGACCCGGCGGCCGGCTTCCTCGCCACGCTCAACACCACCGACGTCCGCACGAGCATCGCGGCGCTGCGCGGCGCGCCAATCCGCACCGTCGAGGTCACGCTGCAGCTGATCAGGGCCCTGGTCGAGGCCGGCGACCTGGCCGGCGCCGAGCACGAGCTGCAGGGTGTGCCGGCCGACGGCGACTGGCGCCGCGACTGGTCCGAGGGCCTGATCGCCCTCGCCGCCGGCCTGCCGAAGCGGGCGGAGGAAGCCTTCGACAGGGTCTTCGACGCGCTGCCTGGCGAGCCGGCCGCGCAGCTCGCCCTGGCCGCCGCCAACGAGCTGGCCGGCGAGCGCGCCTGGGCCGACTGGCGGTACCAGCGGGTCTGGAGTGTCGATCGCAACTTCGTCAGCGCCGCGTTCGGCGTTGCCAGGATGCGGCTCGCCGCCGGCGACCGGGCCGGAGCCGTCGCGGTGCTCGACGAGGTGCCGGACGTCTCCACCCACCACGTCGCCGCGCAGATCGCCGCGGTACGCGCGGGGCTGCACACCGAGAGCGGCCCGCTCGACCCCAGTGACTTCCTCGACTCCTCGAACCGCCTCGAAAAGCTGAAGCTCGACAAGCAGCGACGGGCGAAGCTCGCCGTCGAGATGTTCCACGCGGCGCTGGACTGGCTCGGCGTCGACAAGAGGCCGGGCGCCGCGGCACGCCCCGCGCCGGCCGTCGCGGCCACCGGCCGGCTGCTCGGCCAGGCCTTCACCGAACGGGAGATTCGGTTCGGCCTCGAACAGGCCTACCGGTCGCTCGCCGCGGACGAGTCGGACCCGATCGCCCGCTACGCCCTCGTCGACCAGGCCAACGCGGTACGCCCCTGGACGGTGTTCTGATGGCGCGGACCGGCTGCCCGGACTGCGGCGAGCCGGTGCGGCCGGGCGACCGCTTCTGCGAGGCGTGCGGCCACGACCTGGAAGCGCCCGCGTCCGCGGCGGGGGACAGGCCGCGCAACGCCTCGATCCGGTGGCTGACCGCGACCGAGATCGCCGCCGCCTGCCCCGCCTGTCAGGGCCGCACCTTCGGCTCCGACGGCTTCTGCGAGGAGTGCGGGCAGCGCCGGCCGACCGCGCGCGACCACACCGAGCTCGACCTCGGCGTGGTCGCCGCCGTCACCGACATCGGCAGCCGCCACCACCGAAACGAGGACGCCGTCGCGATCGGGGTCCTCGACGGCGCGGTCGCCATCGTGGTGTGCGACGGCGTCTCGACGTCCAGCCGGCCCGACACCGCCTCCCACGCGGCCGCCGACGCCGCGATGGCGGCGCTGCTCGACGGCCTCGCCGACGGCGACGACCGCGACACCTCAATCATCGCGGCGACCCGCGCCGCCCAGGCCGCCACGACGGTGGTGGCCGGCTCCCATCCCGGACCCAACCCGCCCAGCTGCACATTCGTCAGCGCCGTGCTCACCGCCGACGCGATCACCATCGGCTGGGTCGGCGACAGCCGCGCCTACTGGCTGCCCGACGGCGAGGGCGAACCGCTCCTGCTGACCGTCGACGACTCGCTACGCAACTCCCTCGCCGCCAAGGGCGTGAGCGGCAAGGCGATCGACGAGAACCCGTACGCCGCCTCGCTCGTGCGCTGGCTCGGCTCCGACGCCACCGACACCGACCCCCACCTGCGCACGATCGCTCCCGAGGCGCCCGGACGGGTGCTGGTCTGCACCGACGGGCTCTTCCGGTACCGCCCCGTCGTCGCCGACCTGGCCGCCACCGTCGCCACCGTCGCAGCGGGTTCGCCGCTGGCCGGTGCGCGGAGCCTGACGCGGCTCGCGCTGGACGAGGGCGGCCAGGACAACGTGACCGTGGCGCTGGCGCCGTACCGGATCGAGGCCCTCGACTCGGCGGACGTCACCGCAGCACCTGCCAGCGAAGAAGGTTCGAGCGAAGGATCGATGTCATGACCGACCAACCCGCATTCGCCGTCGAGGTCCACCAGAACCGCTTCCTGGCCGCCGGCGGCACCGTCGTCGACGCGGTGCTCGACATCACCGCCTCAGGCACCGGCCTGGCCGTGGCCGGTGGGCCGCCCAGCGCCGCGCAGGTCATCATGATCGACTGCTCGGGGTCGATGAACAGCCCGGCCACGAAGATGCAGGAGGCCAAGAAGGCCACCGTGGCGGCGATCGACGCGCTGCGCGACGGCGTCCCGTTCGCGATCGTGGCCGGCCGCAACAACGCGGACATGGTCTATCCGTCGACGGTCATGCTGGTGCCGGCCGACCGGCAGACCCGCGGGCAGGCCAAGAACGCGGTGCACCGGCTCCAGGCCAGCGGCGGCACCGCGATCGGCACCTGGCTCACCCTGGCCAACCACCTCTTCGCGCCGAGCACGGCCGAGGTCAAGCACGCGATCATGCTGACCGACGGGCAGAACCAGCACGAGACGGCCGAGCAGCTCGCCTCGGTGTTGCGCGCCTGCCAGGGCCGATTCGTCTGCGACACCCGTGGCGTCGGTGCCGACTGGAGCGGATCGGAGCTGCGCGCTGTCGCCTCCGCGCTGCTCGGCAGCGCCGATGGGCTGCCCGACCCCAGCCAGCTCGTCGCCGACTTCAGGGCGATGACCGAAGCGGCGATGGGCAAGTCGGTGGCCGAGGCGACGCTTCGCCTGTGGACGCCGGCCGGCGCGACGGTCCGGTTCGTCAAGCAGGTCTTCCCGCACGTCGAGGATCTGACCGGCCGCCGCACCGATGTGAGCGCCCGGATCGGGGACTACCCGACCGGTTCGTGGGGCGCGGAGCACCGTGAGTACCACGTGTCCATCGAGGTGCCCGCCAACGCCGTCGGCGAGGAGATGCTCGCCGCCCGGGTCAGTCTGGTCACCGGCGACCAGGTGCTCAGCCAGTCCCTGGTCCTGGCCAACTGGACCGACGAGACGGCCCTGTCCACGCAGATCAACGGCCGGGTCGCCCACTACACCGGCCAGGCCGAGCTCGCCGACGCGATCCAGCAGGGCCTCGCCGCCCGCGACGCCGGCGACGTCGAGACCGCCACCGCGAAGCTGGGCCGCGCGGTGCAGCTCGCCGAGGAGTCCGGCCACGGCGACACCGCCAAGCTGCTGGGCAAGGTGGTCGAGGTCATCGACGCGCCCAGCGGTACGGTCAGGCTCAAACAGAAAGTCGCCGGTGTGGACGCCGAGCTGGCCAATGTCCGGTCGGTGAAGACCATCCGCGTCAAGGGCACCTGAGGAGGCGCGGACGATGGCAACCTGTCCCCGTGGGCACCGTTCGGTCGCAACTGACTACTGCGACGAGTGCGGCATGCCAATCAACGCCCCAGTACTGCCGGCGCCCGTCGCGGAGGCCACGTCCACGGGCGGCGCGTCGCCGTCGCCCGCGGCCGGCGGCCGGCTGTGCCCGGACTGCGGCACCCCGGGCGCCGGCCGCTTCTGCGAGGTCGACGGCTTCGACTTCGAGGCCCAGCACCCGTCGGCCCAGAACCCGCCGGCACACAAGCCCGTGCCGGACAGCGCGGCCGGCTTGCCCCAGCCGCGGCCCGACGGAATATCGCAAGCGGCGGTCACCGGCAAGCCAACGCCCCCCTCGCACGGCACCCTGCGCCTCGTCGTATTCGCCGACCGGGCCTACCACGACCGCATGGCGGCCATCGACGCTCCCGACGCGGACAGCGTCGCCTTCCCGGTCTTCTGCCCGGAACGCCGTTTCGCACTCGCCGCCGGCCAGCACCTGCTCATCGGCCGTCGTAGTCGCTCGCGGGGCATCGAGCCGGACATCGACCTCACCGGTCCGCCCGAAGACGTCGGCGTCTCCCACGCGCACGCGGTGCTGATGTCCACATCCGACGGCGCGTGGACCGTGGTCGACCTCGGCTCGTCCAACGGCACCTACCTCAACGACAGCACCGACCCGCTCAAGCCCAACGTGCCGGCACCGGTCAAGGAGGGCGATCAGATCCACGTCGGCGCCTGGACCACGATGACGATCACCTCATAACTCACCGAGGCCGGGCCGATCCGCACGGGTCACTCGGCGAGGAGGCCGGCGTCAACGTGACTTCGACCCCTCCCGACCGGCGGCGTACGATCGGAATCGACGCAGCAAGCGACGCGAGCTTCAGTAGGTGTGCGCGTCATGCGGAGGCATCATGATCGTCACTCGAGACTCGATCAGGGTGGGCGTGCCGCCCATGTTGGCGTACGAACATCTGGTGCGGTTCATCGAATTCCCGCGCTACCTCTCCGGGGTGCTGAGCCTGACTCCGCTGGACAGCAAGACCGCGCGTCTTGTCCTCGACATCGGCGGCAGGCGCGTCGAGTTCGACGCCGTCGTCACGGAGGCCGAACCGGGCCGGTTCGTGCGGTGGCGGGCGCGCGACCACTCGGAGGTCGTCGAGTCGTTCTGGCTGGAGGCCGTCGCCGATGAGCAGACCGACGTGGTCTGCGTGACGGAGGTGGACAACAGCCAGTTGTCGCTGTTTGGCGAGGTGCCCGAGGTCACCTTGCGGTCCCGGCTGCGCACGGACCTCAAGGGCTTCAAGCGCTTCTGCGAGGAGTCGGCGGCGCGGGCCGCCGAGGGCGAGGCCGCGGACGAGCCGGAGAGCCGCTGACCGCCCGGGTGGACGAATTCATATCTCACAGATAGGCTTAATGGGTAACCAGGTCCCGTCCGTGGGAGGCCCCATGCCGAAACTGCCGCGCTCCAGCCGACTGGCCAGCCCCGTCGACACCACGGCCTACGGGACGTACCGCATCGTCCGTCGACCGGACGACCCCCGGCCGCTGTACCGGTTCAGCGACCACGTCGTCGACAAGCCGCAGTCCGGCCGCTACCACATCTACGCGGGCTGGTTCTGCCCGTGGTCGCAGCGCGTGGTCATCGCCCACGCCCTCGCCGGCCTGCAGGGCATCGTCACGGTTTCGTACGTCGACAACGCCCGCGACGGGCGGGGCTGGGCGTTCCGCGAGCGCTACGGGCCGGACCCGGTCAACGGGTTCAGGCTGCTGCGCCAGGCATACGAGGCGACGGAGGAGGGCTTCGACGGCCACATCAGCGTGCCGACGCTGTGGGACCGCTCCACCGCCCGCGTGGTCAGCAACGACTTCAAGGGCATCGGGATCGACCTCGCCACCCGCTTCCAGCACCTCGCGACGCCGATCGTGAACACCTACCCCGAGGCCCACCGTGCGGAGATCGAGGAGCTCGACGCATGGCTCAACCCGGCGGTCAACCGCGGCGTGCTGGCTGCCGAACAGCCCGGCCCCGACGGCGAGCGGGCCCGCACCGCGCTCCATGAGGCGCTCGCCGCCCTTGACCAACGCCTGGCCGGGCGCCGGTACCTGCTCGGCCCGGACATCACCGAGGCCGACATCCGGCTGTTCGTCACGCTGGTGCGCTTCGGCGCCGGGATCACGCGGTACCCCGACCTGTGGGCGTACGCCCGCGACCTGTACACGGTCCCGGCGTTCCGCGACAGCACCGACTTCACCACGTTCACCCCGCCCGGCGCCGAGCTGCCCGACTGGAGCGAGCCGGTGCGCAGGCCCGCCTACACCTGACCGTCGCGGACATGATGTGATGAACGGCTGTGAGCGAAGGGAAACAGCCTGTCGGCGGTCGCTCGGACCTGATGGTCGCGATGGAGCGGAACCTCGCCGAACATGCCTGTCACTTGCACCGGCATGTGGCGGGCTCGACCGTCATCGAATCCGACGACCTCCTGATCGCCGACAGCGGCCTGGAGGACGATACGTTCAACATCGTCGCGGCGGCGCGTCTCACGCCGGACACCGCCCCGACCCGGATCGCGCAGACCCTTCAGACCCTGGCCGCCACCGGGCGTCCCTTCTCGTGGTGGGTGGGCCCGGCCTCCACGCCGGCGGATCTCGCCTCGCTCCTGGAAAGCGCAGGTCTCCAGGCATCCGAGACCGAGACCGGCATGTGGCAGGACCTCCGCTCGGCCCCACCCCAGCAACCCGCGGCGGATCTGGCCATCCGCCGGGTGGGGACGCCCGGGCAACTCGCCGACTACGCGACCGTCCTGGCCGCGAACTGGAACCCACCGGCCGCCACGGTGCGGCGCTTCTTCGCTGATGCCGCCGACCGGGCCCTCGCCCCCGACTGCCCCGCGCGCTATCTGGTCGGCTACGTCGACGGCCACCCCGTCTGCTCGGCCGAGGTCTTCCTCCACTCGGGAGTCGCCGGGATCTACAACATCGCCACCCTGACGACCCACCGCCGGCGCGGCTACGGCAGCGCCATCACCCTGGCGACCTTGCGCACCGCGCACGACGCCGGCTACCGCACGGTGGTCCTGCAGGCGTCTCGCGAGGGCGAACCCGTCTACCGCCGGCTTGGGTTCCAGTCCTGCGGCCGCTTCACCGAGTACGCCATCACTCCCTGAAGGCCGTCGCCGCGGGCCGCCTACCGGGGCGCGTCCACCGGTACCAGTCCGGCCAGCAGGTCTGCGGCCGACACCGGGGTCCACGGCGCGCCGGCGGCGCCGTCGACGAGCAGTGCCACCGAGCCCTCCGCGACGTCGCCGCCGGCGATGGCGGCGAGCCGGTCCGGGTCGATCGCCGCCGCGAACGCGCGGGCCGAAGCGGGGATTGCCACGGTACCGCTGCCGCCACCCTCTGCCGACGCGGCGCGCACGGCCGCGGCGACCTCGACCGGCGCGGCGGCCGGCACCGTGGTCGCCGAGCCGTCGGCGTGGGCGACGACAACCCGGTCCGCGCGGGCGGCGGCGTGCCACGCGGCGACGTCCAGCAGCGTGGCCCGGTTGCCGGCGGCGAAGTGCTCCCACAGGTCGGCGGCGACCCGGCCCAGCCGCGCCCCGCGCTGCCCGACGTTGTGCCCGTATCCCTTCGTGGTGAGGCTGGCGTCGATCCACATCACGGCGCCGGTGGGCACGTGCAGCACCATCGGCGCCAGCGACCTGGCATCGCCGCGCAGCCCGAAGCGCTGCATGACCCGGGCGGCGTCGAACGCGGCGCCGCGCCCATCCGGGAGCGAGAACCCGGCGAAGGCCGCGGTCAGCGCCTCGAACGGCACGTCGTTGTAGCTCAGCACGACCGGCACCGCCCAGGTGACGCCGGCGGCGCGCAGCCGGTCGCGGTCGAGGTCGAGGAACTCGGTCGCGCCGAGCGGCGGCGGTGCCGAGGTCAGGTCGCCGGAGTGGATCGCCGCGTTGTCCTTGAACCGCAGACGCGTGTAGTCGCAGTGCCCGGCCGGCGCCCACGCCTCGTCGTAGAAGGCGCAGGACAGGTCGAGGTCGACCCGGTCGTGCTCGGTGTCGACCCAGTGCAGGAACAGGCGCAGCACCGGCGCGGCGTCCAGCCGCCGGATGCTGCCGCGCGGCCAGCCGGCGAGCTGCGCCGAGCCGGCCCGCTCGCGGGTGGGCGCGGGCACCCCGGCGAGCGCCGCGTCGAGCACGGCGACGTCGAACCGCTCGAGCCGCGCGGCGCGGCCGGCCAGCTCGGCGTCCACTGTGGACCGGATCGCCGCGACCGCGGCGGCCGGCAGCGCGGCGCGGCGCTCGGGCTCGGTCCAGGTGCGTACCACGTCGCCCTTCGGGAAGAACGTGCGGCGGGGTGTGCCGGGCGCCGGCCCGAGGGCCTTGGCGGGATGCGGCCGCGGGGCCACCGCCGGCGGGCGCAGGCCGAGCACGCGGCGCATCGCGTCGCCGACGGCGCCGATCCGCGTCACCGGCACGGCGTCGGCGGACTCGACGAGGGGTGCCGCCGCGAGCGCGGCGACAACCTCGGCGCTCTCCTCGGGCGCGGCGACCGTGGCGTCGCGCCCGGTGAGCTCGGCCGCGGCGGCCGCGAGCACGCCCGGTGCGACCCGCGGTGCGACCCGCGCGGCGGCGTCGAGCACCCGGCCCCGGGTACCGTCGTCGTCGCCGGCGAGCCGCAGCAGGTGGTCGAGGCGCCGCCACAGGTCACCCGGGCGCCGGCCGAGCAGCTCGGCGGCGGTCGCCGGGTCGCCGTCCGCGACGGCGTCCTCGACCAGGGCGGCGTGCGTGCGGACCCGGACGGAGACGATGTCGCCATTGTGCTCGACGAGCACGATCCGGTCCGGGTCGCGGCGGCCCGCGGCGGTCATGGCCCGGCCCAGCGGGCTGCCGGCCGGTGTGCGGGTGCCCCGCAGGGCGGCGAAGACGACCGCGGCGCCGGGGTGCGCGGCGACCCGCTCGAAGGGGTGCAGCCGCTCCGCCAGGCGCTTCCACACGGTCGGGTGGCGTGCCACGTCCTCGGCCGCGGTGGCGCAGTCGAGCGCGTCGATGAAGGCGAGCGCGGCGCGGCGCAGCGGGCGGGGCAGCGCGCGCACGCGCGGCGCCGTGACGGTGACGCGAGGCTCGCCGGCCGGCCGCCAGGCCTCGTTGGGCCCGTCCGGCTCCCGCCGGCGGGGCAGGACGAGGCCAGGGTCGCCGCCCGAGTACGCCCACAGGGTCCGCGCCACGTCGGTGACCGTGCCCCAGCGGGCGGTCGCGGCGTCGACGACCCCGGCGAAGGACGGCTGCGGCGCGGTCGCGTGCAGGGCCCAGGCGATGACCACGGCGAGGGTCTCGCGAGCCGGCACCACCGCCGGCAGCCAGTCGAGCCGGTCGGGGGCGGCGGCGGCGACGAGCGTGCGCAGGTCCGCCAGGTCGGCCTCGCCGAGGGCGCCCGGGCGGGCGACGAGGTCGTCGCGCAGGCGCACGGCGGTCGCGGCCGGGTCGGGCTCCAGGTGCAGCCGCCGCAGCCGCACCGGCCGGCCGGCGTCCGCCTCGGCGCCCGGCGGTGCGGCCATGGGCAGGTACGCGTTGCCGGCGGTCAGGCGCCGCCCGCAGATCGGGCAGGCCGAGTACGCCCGCGGGTCGAAGCACACCTCGCACACCGGGTGGCCGCACGGGTCCAGCGGGTGGACACTGCCGACGGTGCCGCACAGGACGCACGGCGCGGCGTCGGCCTGCAGCAGGTGCACGATGAGCCGCTCCGCGTACAGCCGACCCGGGTCGGCGGGCGTGTCCGGGAACCCGCGGAACAGCGGCACGTGGTCCCGGTCGGCGCCGGTGCTCTCGTCGGCGACGGCGCAGACCCAGTCGGCCCAGCGCAGCCGGACGGCCGGGTCGAGGCCGGCGAAGCGCCGCCGCAGGGCCTGGTTCAGCAGCCAGCCGCGGGCGGCCAGGTCGGCCTCGACCGCTGCGGCCCAGGCTTCCCCGTCGGCCGGCGGCGGCCCCTCGGGCACAGGCAGCGGCACCGCGCCGGCCCGGCGCAGCAGAACGGTGGCGAGCGCGTCCATGAATCGGGATCCTCGGCAAGCGATCGGATGACGGGCAGGCGAAAGCCGGGACGGAGAGTCGGAACGCTGGATCTTTTCGCAGAAGAGGTGAGAAGGAAGCGCACCTGGGAGCCGCCCCGGCCGGTTCGATGCTACGGCCGCCGGGCCCTGTACGCATGCCGGTTTCTGGTAGGTTGCGGGCATGCGAGCGAGCGGCACCTTCAGCGTGAAGAGCTTCGTCCCGACGGCCGTCGTGCCCGAGCCTGCGATCGCGACCGCCCTGCCGGTCGGCATCTCGCACATGGAGAAGACCTTCGAAGGGGACATCACCGGCCGGTCGGCCACCCTGTTTACGGCCGCCTTCGACCAGGTTTCCGGCGCCGGCACGTATTTCGCGATGGAGTCGTTCGAGGGCACCGTCGCCGGGCGCACGGGCACGTTCAACTTCGTGCACTCGTTGTCGACGTTGGGCAGCGACCGGACGGGGGAGTACTTCGCGATTGTCGGGGCCAGCGGCACGGGCGAGCTGGCCGGCATCACCGGTGGCGGCGGCCTGACGGTCGACGCGGACGGCACCCACCGCATCTGGTTCGACTACGACCTCGGGTAGCCGGGCCGGCCCCGGCAATCAGTCGCGTCGTCGTGCGGGTCAGGACCAGACGACGTACGAGCAGTACCGGTTGGCCTTGGCGCGGTACATCGCGAGGTCGGCCCGGCGGATGAGCTCCGCGATCGTCGTGGGGGCGCCGTCGGCGGTGGCCACGCCGATCGACGCGGTGACCGTGAGCCGGCTGCCGTCGATGGCCATCGGCTCGGTGATGGCGGCGGCGATGGCGTCGACCGCGGCCGACCACTGCGGGCCGGGTCCGGCCTGCGGCGAACCGGTGAGGATCGCGGCGAACTCGTCGCCGCTGAGGCGGACGGCCAGGTCGTCGCCGACGCAGCGGGACAGTCGCGCGGCCACGGTGCGCAGCACCTCGTCGCCGACGGCGTGGCCGTAGCGGTCGTTGATCGGCTTGAAGCCGTTGAGGTCGAGGACCACCGCCGCGCACTGCCCGGTCCGGCCGAGCAGCCCGGGCCCGACGGTGTTGAGGTGCCGACGGTTGGCCAGGCCGGTCAGCTCGTCGTGGTTGGTCTCCCACCACAACGCGGCGCGCTCGGCCTCCAGCAGTGCCACCTGGGCGCGCAGTCGCGCCAGCTCGGTGTCGGCCGGTGTGCTCTCAGCCTGGGTGCCGTCCGGCGGGGTCGTGGTGCTTCGGTCGGCCTGGCTGAGGAGATCCATCGATGTCCTCTCTGACCACAGTAGGACGGCACGGGGAAATGGCGATGTGTGGGCCGACTGCCCTCCGCATCACCGTAATTATCATCGCGTGCCAGCTTCCACCGTGCAAGATTTCACAAAGGAAGACTTCTGGGCGAATTTTCAAGATAGATCTTGATCGCTTACGCTGAGTGCGCGAAAATTTCACCACGAACGAAGAAGATTGACACCTCGCGACTCTATGCACCGAGTTGTCCGATATTGTCCACCGCAGATGGCGGCATCCATCACTGAACGTGATGTTCGTGCATCTGTACTCCGGATCCCCGGGCGCCGGGCAGGTGTCGGACACCCCCCTTGAAGGAGAGCAGCACGAATGCACGGCGACAGCGAATGGATCATGTCGAGCCGGTCGACCGGCAACGGCGGCAGCTGCGTGGAGGCGCGCCGGCACGAAGGGCAGATCGAGGTGCGCAACAGCAAGCGGCCCGACGAGAGCACCGTGCGCTTCACCGTCGAGGAGTGGGACTCGTTCCTCGACGGTGCGAAGAAGGGTGAGTTCGACCGGCTGCTGACCGACTGAGCCGCGGCCGGTCAGCAGTCGTTCAGCGGCAGGTCTGGGTCCGGCCCGGGGGCGGTCACGGCTTGCGGCCGATGCCCGCCCAGATGCCGCCCGGACCGGCGGGCTGGGGCTGCCCGGCCGGGGCGCCGGGGCTCCACTGCTGGGCCCACACCACGCCGGGGTCGAGGATGTCGAGGCCGGTGAACAGCCGCTCGACCTCCTCCCGGGTGCGCACCGTCCCGGGCGTCGCGGTGCGCCGCTGGTAGACGTTCTCCGTGAGCGTGGCCGGGTTGGTGAGCGAGAAACTCTCGGTCGCGGTGTGCGACACCACGAGGTAACTGCCGGACGGCACCGCCGAGACCAGTTCGGCGGTGACCGCGTCGGCGGCGCCGTGGTCGGGGATGAAGTGCAGCACGGCCGCCAGCAGCAGGCCGACCGGCTCGCCGAAGTCGACGATCCGGCGCACGTCGGGGTGCTCCAGGATGGCCCGGGGCGTCTGCAGGTCGCCCCGCACCGCCACCGCCCGGTCGTCGCCGGTCAGGATCTCCGAGCTCTCGGCCACGGCCACCGGATCGATGTCGACATAGGCGACCCGGGCGTCCGGATGGACCTGGCGGGCGATGGAGTGCACATTGTCCACGGTGGGAATGCCGGAGCCCACGTCGAGGAACTGGCGGACGCCCGACTGCGCCAGGTGCCGCACGGCGTTGGCGACGAAGGCGCGGTTGGACCGGGCCGCGTCCCGGATGAACGGGAACTGCGCGATGACCGCGTCTGCCGCCGCCCGGTCGGCCGGGAAGTTGTGGACGCCGCCCAGATAGTAGTCGTACATCCGCGCGGCGGTGGCTGCCTTGCGGGCGTTCGATGAGGGTTGCTCGTGCATGCCGTTCACGTCCGCCCGTCCATCTGATTTATCGAAAATCCGCGATCGGTACCGCGACCTGGCAGATCAGCTCGAAGATGCGCCGGTACTCGGCCACCTCGGCGGCCTCCTCGAGGTACAGGGCGCCGATGTGCGACTCGAGGTAGACCACGTCCGGGTCCTCGGGGTCCTCGAAGTCCATGATCCGAAACGCCCCGGCCATGGCCGCGTGCGCGCCGGCCGACCAGGGCAGCACCATGATCTCCATGTGCTCCTGCAGCGCCGCCTCGCGAAGATGCTCGATCTGCGCGGCCAGCACCGCCGGGCCGCCGACCTGGCGGCTGAGCACCCCTTCGCCGAGGATCGTCGTCAGCCGCGGCTTCGGGTTGCGCGCGGCGAGCGCGGCCTGCCGCTGCATCCGCAGCTTCACGTGCCGGTCGGCCGCCTCGGCCTCCACCGCCTGCTCGGCGCCGTAGACGGCGCGCGCGTACTGCTCGGTCTGCAGTTCGCCGGGGACGACCTCACCCTCGTAGGTGCAGATCCGCTTGGCGCTGGCCTCCAGCCCGACGTAGAGCTTGAACCAGTCCGGGATGACGGGGTTGGCGTCCCACCACTCCTCCTGGGAGGTGCCGAGCGCCAGGTCCGACAGGGCATCGGTGATGCTCTCGTCGACCCCGTAGAGCCAGCACAGCGCACGCACGTTCGCGACCGTGACCGGCACCTTGCCCGTCTCGATCCGGTGCAGGGTCGGCTCGGAGATGCCCAGCTTCGCCTCGGCCACCTCGCGCCGGCTCCTGCCGGTCGCCGCCCGCAGCCGTGTCAGTCGGCGGCCCAGGGCGCGGCGTACAACACGCTGACCGGTGACCGGCACGCTCCCACCCCCGTATGCACGCTGCGAAACCGAACCGGCACTGCCGGCCCACACCATACCCCCGACAGATCGGCCGAAGACAACACCCCGTAGACGAATATCCATCGCACAGGCACCCTGAGGTCGGCCATCCGGGTCGAAGTTCCGTGGTTCTTCGCGCGCGCCTCGATCACCGGCCGTGGCCCGGCGCCGGATCGTCACTGCCCGTGTCGTATCGTCACGGTGGTGAGCACTCCTGGAACCGAGGCACCCGTACGCACCCGTGTCGCCCCGTCGCCGACCGGCGATCCGCACGTCGGAACCGCGTACGCCGCCCTGTTCAACCTGGCGTTCGCGCGTAAGCACGGCGGGCAGTTCATCCTGCGGGTGGAGGACACCGACCGCACGCGCTACGTCGATGGCAGCGAGCAGCAGGTCTTCGACACGCTGCGGTGGCTCGGGTTCAGCTGGGACCAGGGGCCGGACGTCGGCGGCCCGGCCGCGCCGTATCGGCAGTCGGAGCGGCTGCCCACCTATCGGGTGGTGGCCGAGCGCCTGCTCGCCGAGGGGCGCGCCTATCACTGCTGGTGCTCCGCGGAGCGGCTGACCCAGATGCGGGAGCGCCAGCAGCAGCTCAAGATGCCGACCGGGTACGACCGCACCTGCTACGGCAAGACCCGCGAGGAGCGGGCCGAGCTGCCCGGGTTCAGCGAGGTCCCGGTCGTGCGCATGCTCGTGCCCGCCGAGGCGCGGATCTCCTTCACCGATCTCATCCGCGGCGAGATCACCCCGCCGCAGCCCGACGACCAGGTCCTGCTGAAGGCCGACGGCTTCCCGACCTACCACCTGGCCGTCGTCGTCGACGACAACGCGATGGGCGTCACGCACGTCATCCGCGGCGAGGAGTGGATCAGCTCCACCGCCAAGCACCTGCTGCTGTACCGCTGGCTCGGCTGGCCGGAGCCGCAGTACGCGCACATGCCCCTGCTGCGCAACGTCGACCGCTCCAAGATCAGCAAGCGCAAGAACCCGGCCGCCCGCCTCAAGTGGTTCCAGGAGGAGGGCTACCTGCCCGAGGCGCTGGTCAACTTCCTCGCGCTCATGGGCTACTCCATGCCCGACGGCAAGGAGATCTTCACCTTCGACGAGGTCGTCGAGACCTTCGACTTCGCCCGTATCAACCCGGTCGGCCCGGTGTTCGACATCGACAAGCTGAACTGGCTCAACGGCCACTACCTGCGCTCGCTGGACGACGACGCCTTCCTGCGCGCCGCGGAGCCGTTCCTGCCCGGTGGCCTCACCGCCGCGGACATCCGTACGCTGGTCGTGCCGCTGCGCGAGCGCACCAAGAAGCTCTCCGAGCTGGCCGAGCAGCTGGACTGGCTGGCCGCGGACGCCGTCGAGGTGCGGCCCGCCGACCTGGCCAAGCACGGCCTGCCCGCCCCCGACGCCCGCACCGCGCTGGAGGCGTTCGCGAAGAACCTGGAGGAGCTCGACCCGTTCGAGGGGGCCCAGATCACCGCGACCCTGGACCGGGTCGTCGCCGAGCTCGGCCTCACCCGCCGCCGCTCGTTCATGACGGCCCGCCTGGCGCTCGTCGGCAAGCCGGTCTCGCCGCCGCTGGACGACACCATGATCGCCCTCGGCGCTCAGCGCACCGTCCACCGCCTGCGCCAGGCCGCCGCCGCGCTGGAGGCCTGACCCGCCGCACCCGTGGACCCGGGCAGGGAGAGGATCATGTTCAGCGTCTCGCTGGGCGGCGGGGCGGAGCTGCGCCCGCTGGAGCCGTGGCAGGCCGAGGAGTTCCTGCGGCACATCGACCGTGCCCGGGCCACCGTCGACCCGTGGATCCCGTGGGCGTCCGTCAGCACCGACCTCGCCTCGGCCCGTGCCACGCTGCAGCGCTACGCCGACCTGGCCGCTCGCGACGCCGGCCGCCTCTTCGGCATCTGGCTCGACGGCACGCTCGTCGGCGGCACGATGTTCGTCGGGTTCGACGCCGCCGCGGGCGTGTGCGAGATCGGCTGCTGGCTGGAGCCGGCCGGGCAGGGCCGTGGCCTGGTCACCGGCGCGGCCCGGGTCCTCGTCGACTGGGCGCTGCGCACCCGGGGGCTGCATCGCGTCGAGTGGCGGTGCCGGCCCGACAACGCCGCGAGCTCCAGCGTGGCCCGCCGCCTGGGCATGCGCCTCGACGGCGTGCTGCGCGAGGCATACCCGTACGCCGGCGTCCGCCACGACACCGAGGTCTGGTCACTGCTCGCGACCGACGTGGTCGAGGCCCCGGCCGGGTAGCCCGGGTCATGCCGGGCGCCGCCGGACCGGGATGGGCGCGCTGGGTCATCACCTCGGCGAGCCGCTGCGCGCCTTCCAGTGCGAAGTGCGGCGTCGAAGAGGCGTATGCGTCGCCGAGGGTGCGGTAGCGCTCGTCGTC
>NZ_JBEPDB010000114.1:0-22496 GCF_040300025.1 Dactylosporangium sp. NPDC000555
ACACCTTGTGTCTGGAGTTCTTACGTGTGTCTTCCGTTCTGCACCGCTTCGCTTCGCTCGCTTCGCCGGGGGCTTCGCCGCCCCGCGCCCCCCATGCCGCGCTTCGCGCGGCACTGCTTCGCTTCGCTCGCTTCGGCGGGGGCTTCGCCGCCCCGGCGGCCCCCTTGCCGCGGCTTGTGTGGCGGTGCTTCGCTTCGCTCGCTTCGGCGGGGGCTTCGCCACCCCGCGCCCCCCATGCCGCGCTTCGCGCGGCACCGCTTCGCTTCGCTCGCTACCCGTGGGTTCTGGTTCGTCGGATCGCGTCGGGCTCGCTGGGGTCTGACTGGTCGGTGCGGTCGTAGCGGTTCGCCTACTACCATGATCGTGCGGTTCGCATCCCGGGGTGCAGTCTGCTCGCAGTTGACCACGAACGCCCAGCCCGCCGCGCGCGTTCCAGTCATCGAACCGTCGTCGCTCGTGAACAGCCCCGCGCTCTTCGGGGGGTGTGTGGGCGGAGCCCCCCACCGGGGGAGCAGGCGCAGCCTGCAAGGTCTGGTGATTATGGTGACCAGAGACCTTTCCCTCGATCATGAAAGCTGGCCTGTGCTCGGGGCCGTGCCAGCGGACACGCAGAGCCACAACCCGATGACCATTGACAGGTCGCTGGTCGTGAACGTCCGTGAAGCGCGCCGTCTTCATGGGGGCCAGCGGCGTGTTCGGGCGCTCGCCGAGCCTGGAGCGTGGTTGCGGGTCGTCAGCGTTGGTGTCGATCCTCAGGTGGCCGGTCTGCCAGGGAGTACGCAAAGCCAGCGGAGCCCCCCTACCTGAGAGTGGGACGCTTGGACATCACCCGATCCGGTGCTCCGAGCAAATCGAAAAGGCCAATGCCCTGCCGCCGGCGAGGCTCTACGATCGCTGCTCGTATGCCCAGGTGCATGGGCTGCGATGTCGACACGGGGGTGGGTATGGACATCGATGGCATCACTCTGTCTGTGGTGATCCCGATGTACAACGAGGAAGCGGTGCTGCCCTTGCTGGCGGCGCGGCTGCGGCCGGTGCTCGACGGGCTCGGCGAGGCTTACGAGGTCGTCGCGGTCGACGACGGCAGCCGCGACTCCACGGCCGCGCAGCTGATGGGCATGCGCCGGCTCTGGCCCCAACTGCGCGTCATCCGGCTGCGCCGCAACGGTGGGCACCAGGCCGCCCTCACCGCCGGCCTCGCCCGTAGCGTCGGCGAGTACGTCGTCAGCCTCGACGCCGACCTGCAGGACCCGCCCGAGAAAATCCCCGAGATGCTCGCCCTGGCCCGCCGCGACGGGCTGGACATCGTGTACGGCGTGCGCGGCGATCGCAGCACCGACACCCGGTACAAACGCTGGACCGCCGGCATCTACTACAAGCTCATGCGACGGCTGATCGGCAAGAACGTAACCGCCGACGCCGGTGATTTCCGGCTGCTCAGTCGCCAGACCGTCAACGCCTTGCTTGAACTGCCCAACAGCGGCGGCCAGGTGCTGCGCCTGCTGGTGCCGTGGATCGGCTTCCCCAGCGGCCAGGTCGCCTACGTCCGCGAGGAACGCGCCGCCGGCCGCACCAAATACCCGCTGTCCAAGATGCTGCTGCTCACGCTGGACAGCGTCACCAGCTTCTCCGCGGCGCCGCTACGCCTGGCTACGATGCTTGGCCTGTGCAGCGTGATCCTTTGCGGCATCTTGCTGATCACGGGGCTATTCGCCTACGTCCTGCACTACACCGTCTCCGGCTGGGCATCGCTGTACATCTCGATCCTGTTCCTCGGTGCCGTGCAACTGCTGTGCCTCGGACTGCTCGGGGAGTACATCGGCCGCATCTACACCACGGTCCAGGGCCGCCCGACCTACTTCGTCGGCTACGACAGCGCCGACGAGACCGCCGACGAGCTGGTCGCCGTTCGGTAACCAACGTCGGGCAGGAGTTCGCAGAACGGCGCCGTAGGGCACGCGGCGCGAATTTCCGTCGCGCGACAAGCGGTGGAAGACAGCAACGGGGGATATTGCATTGGCTGTGCGCCGAAGCACTGAAGCGTCGACGTCCGAGGTGAACGAGGAGCCGTACCGGCCCCTCCCGATGCCGTTCGTGGTCGTCCTGGGAGCCGTGATCGCGCTGCTGGCCATCGTGGTGCGCGTTGAGTTGGTCGACTTCCAGAGCCGCGATTTCAAGAACTTCCTGATGCCGTGGTGGAACTTCATCACCAGCCACGGCGGCTACCGTTCGCTGCGGCACGACTTCGCGGACTACAACGTGCCGTACCTGTACATCCTCGTGGGGCTGTTCTACCTGGCACCGCATCACCCGCTGGCCGCGATCAAGGCGGTCTCGGTCGGCTTCGACGTCGCGCTCGCGGTCCTGACGTACCTGCTGGTGGCGTTCCGCCGCCCGGGTTACCGGCTGCCGGCCGTCGCCGCGCTGACGGTCCTGCTGCTGCCTACGGTGATCATGAACGGCTCGATATGGGCCCAATGCGACTCCATCTTCACCGCCTTCGCGCTCGCGGGGTTGTACTTCCTGGTGCGCCGGCGCCCCTGGCTAGCCTGCACGCTGTTCGGCGTGGCGTACGCCTTCAAGCAGCAGGCGCTGTTCCTCTTTCCGGTCCTGCTGGTCGTCGCGCTACGCCGCGAGCTGCCGTGGCGTGCGCTGCTGGCCATCCCGGCCGTCTTCCTGCTCTTGGACGTGCCTGCACTGATCATCGGCCGCCCGATCGGCGAGTTGCTCGGTATCTACAGCAGCCAGGCCGACGGTTATCAGCAACTGACCCTCAACGCGCCGTCGGTCTACCAGTTGCTGCCGGCCAACGTCGAGTCCAACGAGATCCGCAGCGCGGGTATCTTGTTCGCCGGCGCGGTGGTTCTGCTGATCGTCGCGGCCCTGGCCGCGACCCGGCAACGACTCACCCCACAGCGATTGATCCTGGCGGCCACCCTGTTCGCCGTCGCCGTGCCGTTCCTGCTGCCATCCATGCACGAGCGTTATTTCTACGTCGGTGACGTGCTGTCCGTCGTCGTCGCGTTCCAGTCGCCCCGCCGGCTGTGGTTCGTGCCGCTGCTGATCCAGTACGCGTCGGCCACCTCGTACGTACCGTTCCTGTTCGGCGGGCAGCCCGGACCGCTGCAGATCGCGGCGCTGGTCATGCTCGCGGTCGTGATCGTCCTGGCCGTCCAGCTCGCCCAGGAGCTCTACCCGGCCAAGCCTGCCGACGCATCGGCCCAACCCGGCCTCCTCGCGCCACCATCGGCGACGTCCGACCTGTCCACGCAGCGCACTCCCGACCCGAAGGTCGAAGAGCTTCCCGCATGACGGTGAACAGCTCGTGCGTCTGGCTTCGCGCGACGGCTCTGGTCGCGACGTGCACGGGTTGGACCTTGGGCTGACGTCGATGTGCTGTGGCGGAGGTTTGGCCTGAACGTTCTGAGGTCTTGGCCGTGATGAGGTGGCTGGCGGCGCGTGTCATACGTGTCATACGCTGGCGACGTGGCGGCGTTGCTGTGGCTGATGCCGGCGGTTGGTGAACCGGCGGCGAAGCTCACCGAGGTGAGCATCGCTGAGGTTGCCGAGGCGCTGGAGGCGCCGCAACAGGACCAGTTATGGGTCCGCGCCGACAAGGATGTGCTCGCGGTGTACTCGGTGACTGCGGAGCACCGAGCGATCGCTGTGCTGCTGGTTCGCGACGACGACTCGTTCGTCTGGCGGGTGGCACGGGCCAAGCCGACGAGCGGAGCCGAGTTCGAGACCTGGCTCGGGAGGAACAGCGATGGGTGAACTGCCGGACGCCGATTCGATGGTGCACGTGGACGATCAGGGTGCGCCGGTGATGCGTCCCGCCACGTTCCGCTTGCCGCCCTCGATGCTCGAATGGCTGGAGCAGGCCGCCGGCCGCGATCGTGAGGGCAAGTCGGGCATCGTCCGGCGGGCGCTGCAGGAGTACCGCGAACGCCACCACGAGCATGCGTCCTTCGGCGTGGGCGGGGTGGGAATCCCCGCCCACCATGATCGCCGGTGGAGGTCAGCCGGCGGCCAGGACCTCGCGTAGCCGCGCGGCGAACTCCTCGGGCTTGCCCGCGTAGCCGGCGTGGTCACCGAGGAAGCCGCCGTGGTGGCTCGGGAAGACCGTGACCTCCTGGCCGAGCAGGGCCGCGGTACCCACGGCCGTGCGCGCCGTGTACGTGTCCGTCGATTCCTCGCCGACCGCGATCGCGATACGGGTCGATGCTGCGGCGAGGAGGCCCGCGTCGGGGCGGTAGTCGGTGATCGCCCACGAGTTCTTCGACAACAGTGGATCGTTGCGGGTGCCGTCGTCGTCGGTCGGCATGCCGAACATCGCCGGGTCGGGCATGGGCTGGGCGAAGAACTCGTCGGTGAACTCGCCCTCCCAGGAGGTCATCGCGATGAACGCGGCCATGCCCGCGCCGAAGCCGTTCGCCTGGTACACCTCGTTGAAGGCGGCCCGGGCGCGCTCGGCGCCCGCGGCGTCGGGAAGCACGGCGTTGATCGGCGGCTCGTGTGCCACCAGCGTGACCACGTCGCCGGGATGGGTCGCGACCAGTTCGAGCGCGGTCACCCCACCCCCGCTGCTCGCGAAAATGTCGACCGGACCGGCGCCGAGCGCCTCGATCAGCAGGTGCAGGTCGGCCGCCTGCTGCTGCGGCGTGTTATCCGACCGGCCGTCAGTGCGGATGCTGCGGCCCAGGCCGCGTGGGTCGTACGTGACAACCGTGCGATCCGTGAAGAGGGCGGCGAGTGTGCCGAAGCCCTCCGCCGTCATCGGCTGGCCGATCATGAGCAGCGCGGGCAGGCCACCGGCCGGCGGGAGCGGTCCGCGGACGTCGTAGACCAGGTCAACGCCGGGCGCGGCAAGGATGTGCGTCTGAGTCGTCGCCATGAAGGTGAGACTACGGCCAGACGGGACGTGATGGGGTACACACGCGCGGAGAGGCGCCCTCGCATCGAGGGCGCCCGCTTCGCCTCATGTGCTACACCAGCGCCTTGACGGCCGAGTTCGCCACGGCCGGCTCCCGCGTCACGCGGTGGCGCCGGGTCGGCAGCCCGAACGTCGGGTTGGCGACGGCCCAGGCGGCGCCCTTGCAGATCAGCTCCTTGTAGACGGCGGCGAGCCGTCCGACCAGGACCGCCTGCCGGGCGCGGTCGTCGGCGGTGACGTACTGGATCAAGCCTTGCTTGCGGCCCAGTGAGATGCACTGGTTGAAGTAGCGGATGGGCACGTTGGGGAGCTTCCCGCCGCTCAGCCGGGCCGCGATCGCACCGGCGGCCTGAAACGCGGTCGGCGCTCCCGAGGCGCACGACATCCGCAGCGGCTTGTCCCCGGGGCCCATCACCATGGCCGCGTCGCCGACGGCGTACACGTCCGGGTGCGAGACCGAGCGCATGGTCCCGTCGACCACGATCTGGCCGGTGCCGGTGACCTCCAGGGCGGTCGACTTGGCGATCGGGTGGACCGCGAAGCCGGTGGTCCACACGGTGACCGCGGCCGGGATGGCCTTGCCGTCGGCGGTGGTGACGCGGTCGGCCTCGACGCCGGTGACGGCCGCGTGCTCGTGCACGGTGATCCCGAGCTTGCCGAAGATCTTCCGCAGGTGCTCGCGGCCCTTGGGCGAGAGCCAGTCGCCGAGGCCGCCACGGGCGGCGAGGGCGACGTCGAGGTCGGGGCGGGCCTCGGCGATCTCGGTAGCCGCCTCCAGGCCGGTGAGGCCGCCGCCGACGACGACCACGCTCTGCCCGGCGTCGAGGCGGGCCAGGCGCTCGCGCAGCCGGAGGGCTCCGGAGCGGCTCGCGATCTCATCGGCGTGCTCGGTGGTCCCGGGAACGTCCTGGGCGTTCCAGCCGCTGCCGAGGGCGTAGACGAGCGTGTCGTACGTGAGTTCTTCGGCGCCGTTCGCGTCGATGACGGCGACGGTCTTGCGATCGACGTCGACGCCGGTGACCTTCGCGAGCCTCAGTCCGACGCCGGTGCCCGCGAACATCTCGCGGAATGGCCGGGGCTTGAGGTCCTGGCCGGCTGCCAGCTGGTGCATGCGGACGCGTTCGACGAAGTCGGGCTCGGCGTTGACGAGGGTGATGGCGACCTCCTCGCGGCGGAGCCGCCTGGCGAGGCGCCCGGCGACGGTGGCACCGGCGTATCCGGCGCCGAGGACGATGATGCGGTGCTGCATGCTCTTGCTCCTGTCCTGTGCGGGTCTGCCACTCGAACCGGGCGGCTCGCCGTTTCCTGACAGGAACGCGATGTGAAGCACCTCACATCGGTCAGAAGGCGTTGAACAGGGGCTCCCCGTGGTCAGCGGTCGCCCAGTGCGCGGTCGCGCGTTCGAGCTTGTCGGGGTTGACCTGGTTGCGGAGCGCGGCGATGCCCTCGGCGGTGACCTCCAGGCACATGACGCCGACGACCCGGCCATCCACGACGGCGATGACGGCGGGGTCGCCGTTCGCGGTCCAGGCGTAGATCTCGGGGGTACCGCCGACGATGGCCCGCTTGGCCTCGCCGGGTTTGAGCAGACCCCAGATGAACTTCGCGACCGCGACGGCGCCCTCGAACGGCTTGACGCGGGCCGGGACCTTGCCGCCGCCGTCGCCGATCGCGATGGCGTTCTCGGTGAGCAGGCGCACGAGGGATTCGGTCCGGCCACTGGTGGCGGCCGCCAGGAACTCCTCGACGATCCGCCGGGTCGCGGCCTTGTCGATCTCGGTGCGGGTCTTGCCGTCCGCGACGTGCTTCTTGGCGCGGTGGAAGATCTGCTGGCTGGCGGCCTCGGTGATGTCGAGGATCTCGGCGATCTCCCGGTGCGGGTAGTCGAAGGCCGCCCGCAGCACGTACACTGCCCGCTCGCTGGGGGAGAGGCGCTCCATGAGCGTGAGGACCGCGTACGAGACCGATTCGCGCTGCTCGACGGTGTCGGCCGGGCCGAGCATCGGGTCTCCACCGAGCAGCGGCTCGGGAAGCCATTGGCCCACATAGGTCTCGCGGCGCGCCCGCGCGGAGGTGAGCTGGTTGAGGCACAGGTTGGTGAGGACCTTCGTCAGCCAGGCCTCGGGGACCTCGATGCGGTCGACGTCGACGGCCTGCCAGCGCAGGAACGTCTCCTGCACGGCGTCCTCGGCCTCCCCGGTGGAGCCGAGGAGGCGGTAGGCGATGGCCTCCAGGCGCGGCCTGGACGCCTCGAACCGCTCGACGTCGTTCGCGGTCAAGGGCATGGCCCGATGCTAGCCCGCGCGGAGCGGATCGGCCGCCGAGGCGATGAGGCCGTGCGAGCACGGTGAGCCCGGGCGACGTGGCCGGGAACCGCTGCTTCGCCGTGGGGGGAGCGGTTCCCGGCCACGTCGGCCGTTCGCGCGGTTACCAGCCGTCTGTGGTCCTGCCTGCCGAGGTGCGTATGCGTTTGGGTAGTTCGTCGGCCGGCTCGGCCCATGCGGCGGTGTCGTAGGGCTCGGTGGGCGTGGCGTACGTGGCGGGCCGCGCGGGTTCGGCGTCACGGTACGGAAGGCTCAGGCCGAGGCCCTCGGTGCCCAGCGGGCGGTCCGATGCCCGCGTTGTCTCGCCCGCCGCGTCATCGGGGCGCGGCCAGCGCCGCCAGCGCTGCATGCTGAAGGCCCCGACCAGCAGCAGCACGCCCAGCACCATCGTGGTGCCGGAGCGTAGCGGTGCCGCCAGGTCGATGTGCCGGCCGGCCACCCAGAGATCGTCGCTGAACAGGTTCATGGTCCGCGACGGGGCGACCAGCAACATCGCGTAGCTCAGCGTGTACCCGATGCCGATCACCATCGCCCCCAGTGGGGAGAGGCGGAGCGTGCCGAGGATGCCCAGCACCAGTCCGGCGGCGGCGAGCAGGAGCACCGGCCGTACAAAATCGCCGGGCTGCAGATCGGTCCCGTGGCCGGTGTCCGGGAACGCGCCGGTGGAACGAGCCTGCCCGAGCGCCAGCAGGACCCAGGCCAGCGGGGCGACGATGACCGCGACGATCAAGGTTCGAATGTACCGCATGCCGGGCGCCTACCGGGTTCCGGGCGCCGACGCGAGCCGGTCGCTTTCGGCCTGTGGCCGGACACTGTGTTCCGGTCGGGTGTTGGTGAGATTACTCAACGTCCGTCCTCCCCAGGTTTGTCTGGTTCATGTAGAGAAAGGAGCGTTTGAGTATCGCATACCGTCACACTTGTATCGATGGCTGGGGATTTGCTAAACCGAGGTCGGCATCGGGCCGCCGCGCCAGGCTACGGCGTCCGACAGCGCCGCGATCAGGTCTAGCTCGATGCCTTGCTGATCGGCGTACGCCCGATGCAGGTTCAGCACGATCCGCTCCGCGTCGGCCCACGCGGCGAACTCGCCCAGGTCGCACGCGCGGGCGGCCTCCAGCGGGGTCAGGCCGGCGGACAGGCCATCCGCTGCCGTGTCGACCACCAGCTCGTAGTACCGCCCGATTTTGTCGAAAGCCGCGGCGATCTCCTCGCCGGTCAGCAGCGGTCCGTGGCCGGGCACCACGTACGCCGGCTCAAGGGCGGTCATCCAGTGCAGCGCCCCCATGGCACCCGGAAGCGAGCCCATGAACACCAGCGGGGTCAGGCCGCTGAAGACGAGATCGCCGGTGAACAGGACCCGCTCGCCCGGCAGCCAGGCCACCAGGTCGCCCGTTGTGTGCGCCGGCCCGCCCGGGTGGAGCAGCTCGATTCTGGTGTCGCCCGCGTAGACCGTCAGGCGGTCACGCACCGCGACGTCAGGCAGGCGCCGCGTCACGTCGCCCCAGTCGGGCACCGGCTGCCAGAACGGCGGGCAACCGTCGATGATCGGGTCCGTGCGCAGCCCCTCGCGCATGTACCGGTGGGTGGTCATTCGGCCGGTCTCGGCCATGTCGTCAGCGCGCGGTCGATGGCCGCCAGGGCAGCGGCCCAGCTCTTGTCCAGGTTCTGGGCGGCGCGGAAGCCGCCGTCGGTCTCGATGTCGATGAAGCCGTGCACCGCGCTGTGCACGAAGCGGACGGCGTCGACGCCGACGGGGCCCGCCAGGGTGTAGCCGCGCAGGAGGGTCGCGCAGCCGGCGATGATGCGGGCCTGGGACGCGGCGCCTTCGGGGTCGCTCAGCGGGCGCTTCGTGGCGGCGTACCGGCCGGGGTGGGCGGTGGCCCAGGCGCGCAGCGTGCCGGCGTACGCCTCCAGGGCGGCGTGGCGGGTCAGGCCGCGCAGCGCGGCGTCGAGGAGGTCGGCCAACTCGTTCGTGGCCCGGGCGGCGACCGCGTCGAGGAGGTCGGCCATGCCGCGGACGTGCTCGTACAGGCTCGGGATCGCGACGCCGAGCCGCCGCGCGAGCGCCGTCATCGTCAGGTGCGCGATGCCCACCTCGTCGGCGAGCTCGAGCGCGGCGACGCACACCTGCGCGCGGGAGAGGCCGGCACGAACCATGCGTCCAGCCTATGAGGGCTCATCGCCGGCGGTGGCGGCGAGCCCGGGGCCCACCGGGGTTGATGCTTGTGTGATAGCCGACAGTGTCGCAGACTGGCCCGTCCGATCGCCTCGGTAGCGAGGGTCATCTACCGTGCATAGGCACACCTGAGGGAGCAGACGATGAGGCGATCGACTTCGGTGCCGCTGGGCCGAAGCTACCTCGCGCTGGCGGCGCTGGCCACGACCGGCGGCCTGGCCGCGTGCGGCCGCCAGCAGCAGACCTACTGCGCGGATCGGAACGGCGTGGTCGTCCCCGATGTCCGCTGTGAGGACGGCTCGCCCGGTCACTACTACTACACGGGCAGTTACGGGCGCGGCAGGTCGCCCGGCTACCGGCTCAGCGGCGGCAGCCGGGTCGCGTCGACCGACTCGGTCGGCCGGTCGAAGGCGGGCCTGCCCGCGACCGGGCACGTGAGCAACGGCCAGGTGACCTCCGGCGGCTTCGGCAGCAGCGGCCACGGAAGCTCGGGCAGCTGACGTGCGACGGATCGCCGACGGCGTCGTCCGGCCCGACTGGCGCGAGCAGCTCGCGACGCAGGGGATCGTCTACAACGACACGCCGGCCCCGGGCGGCGGCACCAGGTCGTACTGGCGCGAGGGGCCGTTCTACGACTTCACGTCCGCCGAGATCGACTCGCTGGCCGCGGACGCCGCGACCCTGTTCGAGATGTGCGTCGCGGCCGGCGACTTCGTCATCGACCACAACATGTTCCAGCTGCTGGGCATCCCCGAGTTCGCCTGGGACCAGATCAGGCGCACCTGGTGGGACGACGAGACCGAGCCCGGCGGCCGGTCCAAGGGCGACTACTCGCCGAGCGTCTACGGCCGCTTCGACCTGCGCTACGCCGGCGAGTACACGGGCCGCCCGCAGCTGCTGGAGTTCAACGCCGACACGCCCACGGCGCTGCCCGAGTCGGCGGTTTCCCAGTGGTACTGGCACCAGCAGACCGGCCAGGGCAAGGACCAGTGGAACGCGCTCCACGAGATGCTGGTCGAGGCGTGGCGGCGCAACATCACGCGGCTGCGCCAGGCCCGCACGCACCTGCTCGACCCGATGACGATCCACTTCGCCTGCGACCGGGAAGAGGACAGCGGCGAGGACCTGTTCAACACCGAGTACCTCATGGAGACGGCCCGCCAGGCGCTGGGCCCACTGGGGTACCGGACGAAGTTCCTCTGGATGGACCAGATCGGGGCCGGCGACGTCGCGGCGGGCGACCGCTTCTACGACCCCGACGGGCAGCACATCGACGTCATCTTCAAGCTGTACCCCTGGGAGTGGATGGTCCAGGAGCAGTTCGGCAAGCAGTGTTTCCGCGACATGAGCGACCCGCGCCGCGACTCCACGGTCTGGATCGAGCCGCCCTACAAGATGCTCTGGAGCAACAAGGGCCTGCTGCCAATCCTGTGGCACCTGTACGGCGACGACCCCGGCAAGCGCGACCTGCTCCTGCCGACGTACTTCGAGTCCGAACGCCCGGACTGGATGACGTCCTACGTGCGCAAGCCGCTGCTGGGCCGCGAGGGCGCCAACGTGTCCATCGTCGCCGACGGCGTCACCGTGGCCAGCACCCCCGGCGACTACGGCGGCCCGTTCGTGTGCCAGGCGTTCGCACCGCTGCCCGCCTACCCCGACCAGCGGGGCGGCGAATGGCATCCGGTGCTGGGGGTCTGGATGGTCGACGGCGAGCCGGCCGGCCTCGGCATCCGCGAGAGCGCCGGGCTCATCACCGACAACCTGAGCCATTTCGTCCCGCACACCATCGACCACAACGGCTGAGACTTTTTCTGTAGGAGTGACGGCATGAACGGTACCGCCGCCCTGATCGCGGTGCTCCAGGTGCTCATCGTGATCGTAGGCGTGGGCGGCGGATGGTGGCTGCTCAACGCCGCCACGTCGTTCGACGACCATGATGAGCTCTGGCGGCGGTCCAACTGGGGCTACCTCGTCCAGCGGATCGGCTTCGTCGCCGTGCAGGTCATCGGTGTGTCCAGCCTGATCGGGCACGAGCTGACCAAGTGGAGCTCGCTGGCCTGGGTCGGCGGCGGCATCGTGTGGGCGACGGTCCTGGCGATCCTCGGGTTCTGGATCACCGACTGGATGATCCTGCGCACCCGCGCCACCCCGCTCGGCGCGCTCAACGGCGTGCCGCTGTCGGTCGGCGTGGTCCGGCTCGGCTTCTACCTCGGCCTGGCGCTCGTCGTGCGGGCCACGTTCATCGGCCACGCGCCGGACCTGCGGACCTCGCTGCTGTCCACGCTCGTGTTCACCGTCGCCGGCGTCGCCGGCCTGGTGATCGCGTTCTACCTGCACGGTCTCGTGGCGCCCGGCAACCTGCGCACCGAGGTGGTGGCCGGCGGCGTGACCGAGGGCCTCGAATCCGCCGCCGTGCTCACCGCCGTCGGGCTGATCCTGCACGGCGCCATCGCCGGGGACTTCACCACCTGGGCGGAGAGCCTGGCCGGCTTCGGCATGGCCCTCGGCGTCGCCTACGTGGGGCTGTACGTGGCGCGGTACCTCATCGACTGGTTCGTTCTCACCGGCGGCTGCACGCTCAAGACGATCCATGCTCAGCAGCAGAAGGGCGCCGCCGCGCTGCTCGCCTTCCTGCTGGTGATGGTGGCGCTGCCGATCGGCGCCGTGGTCAACCTCTACGTCGAGTGACGCCGCGCGTCAGCGCACCTCGCAGGGCGCGCCGTTCACGGTGAAGGCCGTGGGCGGCGCGTCGCTGTCGTGCCAGGTGCCCGAGATATCGAACGTCGTGGTACCACCGGGGGAGACCACGGCGTTCCAGCCCTCGTCGCGGGCGGTGACGGCGGCGCCGGACTGGGCCGTGGCCGCGTTCCAGGCGCCGGTGACGCGCTGGTCGCCGCCGAAGGCGAAGGCGAGCGTCCAGCCGTTGATCGGCGCGGCCGCGATGTCGGCGATGGTGATCTGGCGGGGCGGGAGCGGATCGATGACGGGGCACTTCCCGCTACATTCGGTTTGTGACGGTGCTGACGACGCCGCGGCTGGTGCTGCGGGAGATGCGCGACGACGATCTGGACGACCTCGCGGCACTGCTCGGCGACCCCGGCGTGATGCGCTACTACCCGCGGCCGAAGACCCGCGAGGAGGCGCTCGAGTGGATCGGGCACAACCGCCGGCGGTACCGCGACGACGGCTTCGGGCTGTGGGTCATGCACCTGCGCGACGGCGGGGCGTTCGCGGGCGACTGCGGGCTGACGACGCAGCGCGTGGACGGCGTCGACGAGGTCGAGCTCGGCTACCACGTCACGCCCGGGCGCCAGCGCGCCGGGCTGGCCACCGAGGCCGCCGTGGCGTGCCGCGACCACGCGCGCGACGTCCTGGGCGTGGAGCGCGTCATCGCGATCATCCACCCGGACAACGTCGCCTCGCAGCGGGTGGCGCGGAAGGCCGGTCTGACGCTGGAGAAGCGCACCCGCGGCTACGGCGCCGGCGAGTTGGAGTTGCTGGTCTTCGCCGCCGCGCTCCGCCGAAGCGCCTGACCGCGCCCCGTTAGAGCCGAAGCACCAGGGCGTAGACGAGCGTCTCGACGAGCCAGGCCGCGTACAGCACGGCGGGAGCGACCGGCGGCACCGGCGCGGGCGGGAGGGACACGACGTCGCGGACGCGGTCCCGCGCCCGGGCCGCCGCCCGCTCCGCGGCCAGGCGCAGCGCCCCGGCCAGCTGCGCGCCCGTGCGCTCGTCGCCGGAGAGGGCGCGGGGCAGCCAGGCGTGCTCGCCGCGCGCGGTGACGACCAGGCCGGCGCCGTTCCGGTCGATCTCGACGGTGACCGCGCCGCGGCGGTCCGCGCGGACCGCGTGCACCTCCGACCAGACCAGCAGCCGCGCGCCGATGCTGCCCACGATGCTGATCCCGGCGCCGTTCCAGCTCACGCGCGGGCGCAGGAACATCCGCCAGCCCGAAACGCAGGCGATCGCGGTGATGGGGGCGGTGACGGCGGCCGCGGCCCAGTACGGCAGGGTCGGCAGCAGCCGCGACAGCACGACGAGGAACGGCAAGCAGGAGGCGACGACCGTGGCGTAGCCGGAGAACCGGTTGTGCCGGTGCGTGTGCACCGTCTCCGGGCCGGCCGAGACGTCCCCCGGGCGCAGCGCCATGATCTCCTCGGGGCGCAGCGGCAGCCGGGCCGCGTCGGGCACGGCGGGGAGGTCCGGGTCGCCGCCGGCCGGGCCACCGAAGACCGGGGAGAACCGGGCGCTGCGCGCCGGGCCGCGCGGCACCACGAACTCGCCGTCGACCGCCACCGCGCACCAGTGGCGCTGGGCGGGGACGCCGAAGAGCACGCCGGGGCGGATGTCCTGCGAGCTGTCGCGGGTCAGCGCGAAGAACTCCACGAGCGCCGGCTCGCCCGGCCGGGCGTCGGTGGCGTAGACGGCGACGCGGCCACCGAGCGCCCAGACGTACACCTCGGTCGCCGGCTGTTCGCCCGCGAACAGCGCCCGGGCGGCCGCGGCGCGCTCCCGAGCCCGGGCCAGGCAGGCCGCGGCGAGCCCGGCCAGCAGCACGGCGAGGCTCAGCCAGCCGCTGGTGTCGTAGGGCTCGCTGACCAGCTGGTAGAGCCCGTCCCCGGCCCCGTCCTCGGCCACGAGCACCGCGACGCGCCCGCCGACGGGGTGCTCGCTCGCCTCGGACACGGTGATCCGCGCGGTCGCGTCGCCGGGCAGCCGCACCTCGATGGAGTACTCGTCCGGGTGGGCGGTCACCTCCGCCGTGACCCGCCGCGCGCCGTCCAGCCGGGCGTCGGCGCGGGACTGCGACACCAGCGCCGCGGTGATCACCGCGAGAGCCGCGAGCAGCAGCGGTACCGCGAGCAGCCGCCACCCCCGCCCGTACCGCGGCAGGACCCGAGGCGCGGGCGGCGTGCGGTGCGACGTGGTGGCCGCCCACATCTCCGCGCCGCTGCCCAGGCCCGGCGGTGCGAGCCGGGCGGCCACGAACGCCAGCACCACGAGTCCCGCGTCCGCGCCGGTCAGCCACGCCGGCGAGGCGAGCGCCGAGTGCGCGACCTGCCACACCACGTCGGCGGCGAAGAATCCGGCGGCCAGCCACGCGGTGACCGGCAGCGACACGAACGCGACCACGGGCAGGGCCACGACCAGGCCGAGGAGCACGGCGTTGAGCGCGTCCGGGCCGCACGGGGCGGCGTCGCTGCACTCGATCGGCGGGTCGAACGCGACGTGCAGCGACAGGATCGCGATCGCGGCGACGGCCACGAGCAGCGGGCGGGCGCGGCGCCGGCGCGCGTGGCGCACGGTCCAGCCGAACACGTCGGCGGTGAGCAGCGGGGTCATTTGCGGCCATTCTCCCGACGCCCGCCCGGGCGTGTGCCCGCGGGGGTGTCCTATGAGTGCCTACGGCCCGCTCAGGACAAAACGGAGGCGGTGCCCGGCCGTCGGCCGGGCACCGCTTCGCGTTCGAGGATCGCCGATGTGAACGCCGGTCAACCGGTGTAGGCGGCGAAGATCTTCGAGAAGTCGTACGGCGACTGCGGGACGTTGGTGCACAGGTACAGCGCCCCGTTGCAGGCGTTGCGGTCGCGCGTCACCTCCCAGAAGGACAGCATGCCCAGGTGGTTGGTCTGCGCGAAGCTCACCAGCTGGCGGGCGTGGGCCTGGGTGTACGTGCCGCCGTCGTCGTTCTTACCGATCATCGGGGTGACACCGAGCATCCGCCAGACCTGGGCGTCGGTCTTCGCCGGGTACAGGCCCTTCAGCTGGGTGAACGTCGACTGGGCGGCCTGCACCGCGAAGTTGCCGTAGTCGCCGCTGGAGCGCTGGTAGTCCATCGCCATGATGTTGACCAGGTCCAGGTTGACGCCGGCGTCGCGCGCCGAGCGCACCACGTTGACGCCGTCGCTGGTCAGGCCCTCGGGCAGGACCGGCAGGGTGAGCGAGATCTTCAGGTTGGGGCGGGCGGCCTGCAGCAGGGCCAGGGCCTGCGAGCGGCGGGCGATCGTGGTCGGGTCGGCGACCGCGGCGCCCTCGATGTCCAGGTCGATGTACTTCAGGCTGTACGCGTCGACGACCGCCTGGTACTCGGCCGCGACCGAGGCCGCCGTGGAGCAGGCCTGGGCGAGCTCGATGCCGCTCGCGCCGCCGAAGGAGATCTTCACGTCGCCGCCGCGGGCGCGGATCGCGTCGATCTGGTCCTTCGCCCACGCGGCCCGCGGGTCGTACGCGTTGAACCACGAGGCCTTGCAGCCGGCGCTGTTGACGAACGCGAGCGTGAAGTTCTTGAGGTTGCCGCCGGTGGCCAGGTCGGTGAGGGCCGGCGTCGGCCAGGAGCCCATGTCGACATACGGCGCGACCGCGAGCGTGGTGCCGCCCCCGCCTCCGCCGCCCCCGCCCGCCTGGGTGGTCGCGCTGACCTGGTTGCTCGCGCCGGAGGAGTTGCCGGCCGAGTCGCGGGCCTTCACCGTGAAGGTGTAGGTCGTGGACGCGGAGAGGCCGGACACGGTACCGCTGGTGCCGGTCACCGACGTCGCGAGGGTGCCGCCCCGGTAGATGTCGTAGCCGGCGACCCCGACGTTGTCCGTCGAGGCGCCCCAGGAGAGGCTTACGCTGCTCGACGTCGTGCCGGTGACCTGCAGGTTCGACGGCACCGACGGGGCCTGGGTGTCGACGACGCCGGCGCAGGAGGCGCCGTTGAGCTTGCAGTTCGCGGGCTTGCCGGAGCCGCTCACCAGGAACCCGAAGCTCGTCGAGGCACCGGCGGTGAGGGTGCCGTTGTACGTCCGGTTGGTCGCCGTGACGTGCGTGCCGCTCTGGCTCATCAGGGCGTCCCAGTAGCTGCCGAGCGTCGAGCCGGACGGCAGGTCGAACTCGACCTTCCACGACGTGACGGTGGCGGCCGTCCCGTTCGCGATCGTGTACTTCGCCTGGTAGCCGGTGCCCCAGTCGTTGTCGTAGCTGAGCGTCGCGGTGAGCGAGCCGGCGGCCTGGGCCGGCGTGGCGATCGCCGCGATACCGCCGGTGGTCGCCAGGACCGCCACGGCGGCCAGGGCGAGCCGGAGTCGGGATGTCATCACTGCCTCCTGGGAGGGACAGGTGCTATTGATGGATAACGATAAGTAAACTTAAATGAAAGTCAATGGCGGCCCGATACGGCACGGTCTGTGCCGTCCCGCCGTGGCACCGGCTTTTCCGGCATCCGTACTGCGCGGACGCGAAGACCGCGCCGCCCGGTGTACGGCATGATGTGCCAATGGGGCGGCACGAACTCCGGCGGCGGACCGTATGCGTGGTCCGCGATCCCCGGCGTGCCGCGCGGGCGCCGTGGTGGCTGTGGCTGATCCCGCTGTGCGGGCTGGCGCTGTGGCCGCTCGCGTCGGCGACCGGCCTGCTCGTCGCGGCCGCGCTACTGCTCGCGGTGGCGGTCGTCGTGCGCCGCTGGGCCGGCGGCGGCATCCGGCTCACCGGCGGCGCGGCGCGCGACTGGCGTGACGCCGAGGCGCTGCTGGACGAGATCGCCCGGCGCTGGCCCTCGCTCGGCGCGATGGCGGAGCCCTCCGACATCCGCCCGACGCTGGAGCGCACCGCCTACCACCTGGCCAAGCTGATCGGCGCCCGGGCGCGGCTGGACGGCTACGCCGCCGAGCTGCGCCTGGCGCGCGCCGGGCTGCCGGCGGGGGAACTGCTCGACGAGGTCGACGAGCGGCACGAGGCCGCCGCCGAGCGCCTGCGCGACCTCGACGCGCAGTTCGCGGCCCGGATCGCGGCGCTGGGCCGGCTCGTCGCGTCGCTGCGCGCGCACGACCGGCGGGAACGGGTCCGCGGTCTGCTCGCCGTGCCGGTGCCGGCCGCCGATCCGGGTCCGGACCCGCTCGCCGAGGTCGAGGGGCGCACGGCCGTGGTCCTCGAGGCCTACCGGGAACTGTCCGAGTTGCGACCGTCACGGTCCGAAACACGATCGTAGGGGCTCGCCCGGCGGAACTACGATGAGGCCATGCCATCGGCCTACGGGCTCGGGATCGACTTCGGTACATCGAACACGGTAGCCCTGATGCGCTGGCCCGATGGCCGGGTCAGGCCGCTGCTGTTCGACGCCAACCCGTTGCTCCCGTCCGCCGTCTTCGCCCCGACCAAGCCGGGCCCGGCCTCGCCCGCGCCCCCGGACGGCGGCCCCGTGCCCAGAGCCACGGCCCCGGACGGCTCCGCGGCCGTCCCGGGTGTCACGGGTGGCGATGTCGCCGGCGGGATCCTGGGCGACCTCGTCGTCGGCGGCGACGCGCTGCACCACGCGCGGTTCGATCCCGCGGGGCTCGAGCCCAACCCGAAGCAGCACATCGACGAACGCGCCATCCTGCTCGGCGCCCGCGAGGTGTCGGTCACCGACCTGATCGCGGCGGTGCTGCGGCACGTGTTCGCGGAGGCCCGGCGGGTCGCCGGGTCCGACGACTTCGCCGTGGCGCTGGCCCATCCGGCCGGGTGGGGCACGGCCCGCCGCGCCGTGCTCGGCGAGGCCGCCCGCCGGGCCGGGCTCGGCGCCGCGCTGCTCGTGCCCGAGCCGGTCGCCGCCGCGCACGCCTTCACCGCCGTCCTCGGCCAGCAGGTGCCGACCGGCAAGGCACTCGTCGTGTACGACCTGGGCGCCGGCACCTTCGACGCGAGCGTGGTCGTGCGCCGGCCGGCCGGCTTCGAGGCGGTCGCGGTCGACGGGCTCACCGACGTGGGCGGCCTCGACATCGACGCGACGATCGTGCGGTGGCTCGGCGAGCGGTATTCGCCCGTCGACCCGCAGCTGTGGACCCGGCTCGCCGACGCGCAGGATCCCGAGTCGCTGCGGCACCGGCGGATGCTCTGGCATGACGCCCGGGTGGCCAAGGAGATGCTCTCCCGGGCCCCGGCGGTGGTGCTACAGATGCCACCGCCGCTCAACGTCGACGCGCAGCTGACGCGCGACGAGTTCGAGGCCGCGGCCAAGCCGCTGATCGAGCGCACGGTCTTCACCACGGCCGCGCTGATCCGCCAGGCCGGCATCGCCCCGGACGACGTCGCCGGCGTCCTGCTGGTCGGCGGAGGTAGCCGCATCCCGCTGGTGGCGACGATGCTGCACCGGTCGCTCGGCATCGCGCCGACGATCACCGAGCAGCCGGAGATCGTCGTGGCGGAGGGGTGCCTGCTGACCCTCTCGGCCGCGCCGTCCGGTTCCGGCGCGGGCGCCGCTGACGGCCCGCTGTGGCCCGCGGCCGCGGCGGCCGCCGCCCCGTATGCCTCGGTCGCCGGCGCGCCGGGCCCGGCATCGTCCGCCGCGCCGCCTTCGACGCCCGCCGCCAACCCCTCGATGTCGGACCCGGTCGCGGCCGCAAACGCGAGTCCGGCCGGCGCGGGCCCGGTGAGTGCGCAGCCCTTCAGCGCGCAGCCGGTGAGCGATTCGGGGCCGGCGTGGCCCGTGAGCGCCGCGCCCGTCAGTGGGCAGCCCGCGCCCGGGTCCGTTTCGTCACCTCCCGCCGGGTTTGCCGGGGTGTCCGTGCCGGGGTCGGTTTCGTCGCCGCCCGCGGGGTTTGCCGGATCGCCCGTGCCGGGGTCCGTTTCGTCGCCGCCGGGCGGATTTGCCGGTTCCGTGCCGCCGGGCGGGTTTGCCGGGTCGTCCGTTTCGTCGCCGCCTGCCGGGTTTGCCGGTTCGCCCGCGGGGCCGGGCTCTGCGGCGCCGATCGCGCCGGCGTCCGGGCCGAAGGCGACCTCGGGGGGTGAGCGGGGGCGGGGCACGGTGTACCAGACCGGGCAGTTCCTGACCGTCACGCCGCCGCCCTCGGTGCCTCGATACGTGCCGCCGCCGTCCGTGGCCTCCGCGCCGGTGTCGCCGGGGCCGGCGAGCCGGGTCATTCCCGTGTACGACGACAACGCCGCCGGGCGGTCCTACGGCTCGGTCCGGCCGCACAGCCCGGCGGCCGAGCCCGTCGCCGCCGGGCCGGGCAAGGCGCGGCGCGGGCGGGGGAACTGGCTCAACGCGCTGCTGGTCGTCATCGCGCTGGTCGCCGTGGCGGGCGCCGGGACCACGGTGTACCTGGTCCAGCACGACAAACCGAAGACCACGAGCCAGACGCCGCCGGACGCCGCGACGGGCGCGGGGGCAAACCCGACCGGCGCGGGCGCCGGGCAGGTCGGGGGCGACACGACCACGAACACCAACACCAACACGACTACCACCACGACCGCGGCGACCCATGCACCGCCGACCACGGCCGCGCGCACCGAGACGATCACGATGCCCGAGCTCACCGGGCTGTACGTCGACTATGCCAAGGAGAAGCTGCGCGACAGCGGCTTCACCGGGACGATCAAGACCCAGCAGCGGCCGGCCGACGATCCGGACCAGGTCGGGCACGTGCTCGCGCAGGATCCGAAGGCCCAGAAGCAGGTCGTGAAGAACGGCACGGTCACGCTCGTCGTGGGCAGCGAGCCGAAGGCGTCGCCCAGCGCGTCGCCGAGCTGCCCGCCGTCGACCTGCCCGCGCCCGACGTCGACCTGACGCGAGCACCGGCGGCTGATGACCGTTTGCGACCGAGGGGGTTTTCCCTCGGTACCCCTGGAAATCAGGCAACCAAGACCGCTCTTGTGGGAGGTTGTCATGCGATTGTCGATGCTTGCGGTCGTGGCGTTGAGCGGGATGGCCCTCGGGGGTGTGCCGGCCACCGCGGCGCCAACCGGACTTTCGCCGCAGGACTCCGCGTTCGTCACGGCGGCCGGGTACGGCGGCAACTTCGAGGTCGCCGGCGGGAAGCTGGCGCAGGCCCGGGCCGCCTCCGCCGGCGTCAAGGCGTTCGGGGCGCGGATGGTCACCGACCACACCCGGGCCGGGAACAAACTCGCCGCGCTGGCCGGGCAGAACGGCGCCACTGTGCCGGACGGCACCAGCCCGGCGCGGCAGAACATCCTCGGCGTCTGGTCGCGGCTCGACGGGAAGGCGTTCGACTGCTCGTACGTGCCGGCCGCGTACCTCGACCACGTCGGCGCCATCGGGTTGTTCGAGGAGGAGGCCGCGCACGGCACCAACCCCGACCTGGTCCGCTTCGCCAAGGACACGCTGCCGACCCTGCGGGAGCACCAGCAGATGATCTCCACGGTGCTGGCCAAGCCGGGCTGCCCATGACGGGAAGGGCCCGCCCCGTGGGAGGAGGCGGGCCCTTGCCGGTGTGGAGGGAACGGGGTTGGTCGCGGTGACGCTTACGGCAGGACGTAGTTCTCGTTGAGGGCGGCGCCGCGGTCCGGCTTGTACAGGTCGAAGCCGCGCGGGTCGCACTGCAGGCCACCGTTGATGCAGTGGTCCGAGAGGGCCTTCAGGGTCGGGGCGTCCCACGCGTTGTAGACGTCGTAGTGGAACGAGTAGCCGCGGCCGCTGGAGAAGTGGACGTTGCTCATGTCGCCGCTGACCGGCCAGGCCATCTTGAACTCGATCATCGGCACGGCCACCGGGTGGTCCTGCGGGCAGACGCCCACGACCGGGTAGGCCATGTGCGACTTGTGGTCCGGCGTGTCCAGGTGCAGGCCGTCCCAGCAACTGGGGGCCTGGAACCGGACGTTGAGCTGGCTACCGGCCACGCAGTTGGCGGGGATGTCCCACTGCTTGGTGATGTCGCCGCACTCGAAGCCCTCGACGGCGCCGGGGTGGTTCTTGAACTCGTCCAGCGTGGAGGACGGGCTGCCGACGACGTAGCGCAGGCCGGCCGGGAACGGGCGGACGCTGCGGTAGTCGATGACGCCGCTCTTGTAGTAGATGACCTGGCGGCCGATCGGCTGCACGGCCTGGTCGCCGTTGAGCAGAGTGGGCATCCAGTACGCGCTCTTGTCGCCCGGCGTGATGCACGCGGTGCCGCCGGCCTGCAGCGACGCCAGGGTCGTGTTGGCGTTGGTGGTGGTGTTGCCCATGAAGGTGTGCGAGTGTGACGCGCCCGGCAGGCCGAAGAACACGATCGGGTCGTCGGGCAGGTTGCTGCGGCTCACCGAGCAGTTGGCCTGGAACTCGTGGTGGGTCGCTGGCGGGTTGGTCGGCGGCGGCGTCGCGGTCGACGGGACGACGCCGGTGACCGGCGGGTTGGCCATCACGTACCCGGGGCCGTTGGAGGCCGGCGGCGTGCCGTTGAGCGTGCCGTAGACCTTGAACTCGTACAGCGAGTAGCCGTAGGTGTTGGCGCGCTGGGTGCCGTACATGCGCACGTACCGCCCGCTGCCGCTGACGTTGAGGGTCTGCGTGCCGCCGGTGCCGGTGGTCGTGCTGTAGATGCTGGTCCAGGCGTTGCCGTCGGGCGAGGTTTGGATCTGGAAGGCCGTCGCGTAGGCGGTCTCCCACTGCAGCACGACCCGGGAGATGGTGGCGGTGGATCCCAGGTCGACCCGCAGCCACTGCGGGTCGCTCCACTGGCTGCTCCAGCGGGTCGCGCTGTTGCCGTCGAAGGCGGCCGTGGCCGGCGTCTCGCCGAGCTCGGTCGAGGACGCGAGCGCCGGCCGGCCCTGCGACAGCAGCGTGGCGTCGGCGGCGTTGGCCGCGGTGAGCTGGATCGCGCCGACGACCATCGACGCGACGACCGCGGTGGTGATCCCGACCGGGATCACGATTCTTCTGAGCCGTCTTGTTCTCAATGCAGCTCCCAGGGGTGTGGGCGGGTGCCGTTCGCCGGTGGCGGTCCGGCGGGAACGCGCTCGGAGAGCGCTCTCCAAATGGTGCGCCCGACCGCCCGGTCCGTCAATACACAGCGCGTGCCGGAGTGGTTGAAACAGGGTTATTCGGGCGGAGGACAAGCAAAAACAGGGTGCGGATGGAGAGCGCTCTCCATCCGCGGCGCCGGGTCCGATGGCGGCCGACCGTCGACCGGACCCCGTGGCCGGGCCGGGCGCACGGACGAGCCGTACGGCAAGGTCGCGCTGGTCACCGGCGGCGGACGGGACGACGGCGCCGCGGCGCGCGGGCCCTGGCGGCGCACAGCGCGGCAGGTGACCGGCGGCGGACGAGGCGACGGCGCCGCTGGCGGGCGGGCCCTGGCGGCGCACGGCGTGGCAGGTGACCGGGATGACG
>NZ_JBEPDB010000115.1:0-15400 GCF_040300025.1 Dactylosporangium sp. NPDC000555
GAGCCTCCAGCACGGCCAGGGCCCGCTCGCGGCCGATCGCCGGGAGCGCGGCGGCGCCCGGGGTGAGGTCGCTTCACCCGCCGTCGCGTCACCGTGGCGGCCATGGGCGGTGGCGACCGCGGTGACGAGGACGCCGAGCGCGGGGTGCTCGCCGCGCTGCGCGGCGATCCCGGGCTGTGGCCGAACGACATCGCGGTCGCGGTCCGCCGTGGCGTGCTGACCCTGGCCGGCTGGGTCGACCACGACCGCAAGCGGCGGGCCGCCGTCGCCGCCGGGCATCGGGTGCCGGGCGTGCGGGCGGTCGTCGACGACGTGGAGGTGCGCCTGCCGGAGGTGCTGCCGCGCAGCGACGCCGAGATCGCCGCGGCGGTGCTGCGCGCGCTGGAGCCGGATGGGGCCGGGCCGCGGGTCGAGGTGACCGTGACCGCCGGGTGGATCACTCTCGGCGGCGGTCCGGCCACGGTGCCGCGGCGGCTGCGCGAGGCGACGCTGGTGTCGCGGCTGGCGGGCGTGCGGGGCGTGACCGATGTGCGGTGAGCCGGCGGGCGCCGATCCTGAGGCGACGCCGAACGCCCGGTGTGTTGACAGCGCCGCAGCTCGGGGACGGCGGCGGCGCCCGGTCGGGTTGAGGACCATCGCTCCGAGCGCCGCCAGGCCCCGCGGCCGGCGGGCCGTCCGCGTGTGAGATCGCGTCGCCTGATCCCACCATTGCAAGATACATGCTTTTGCCAATAACTTGCAACAAGCCCGATTCCGGCCCGGCCGTCGGCCCGCGTCGGCCGGATGGTGGTGGTGAACTGCGGGATCCGGCGCCCAGCGCCTGCAGTGCGCGGGGCTCTCCATGATCACGGAGCGAACGTGCTGGTCAGTGTGCATTTTCACTCCGTGATCACGGCGAACCTGATGACCGGTCGATGCGGGGTCGCAGGCGCGGTCAGCGCCGCCCGAACTCGGCTTTCTCGCGTGCCATGCCCGGCGAGGTGAACAATGCGTCCATGATGGATCAGTCACCGGCGGTCGGCGCGCTGCTCGAAACTCTCGACCATCCCATGAAGGACTCGGCCGGTCGCTTGCGCTCGGCGATCCTCGCATCCGACGAGGGCATCACCGAGCACGTGAAGTGGAACGCCCCGAGCTTCCGCTTCGCGGGCGAGGACCGTGTGACCTTCCGGTTCCATCCCAAGGGTCAACTGCAGCTGGTGTTCCACCGTGGAGCCAAGGTCCGCGGAGATCGTGACAGCTTCGTCTTCCTCGACGAGACCGGCCTGCTGCAATGGCCGGCGGCCGATCGCGGGGTGGTGACCCTCGCGTCCGCGGCTGACGCTGACGCGGCGCAGGACCGGATCGTGGAACTCGTCGGCCGGTGGATACGCACCTGACCACCGGATGCCTGTGCGCCCGGCCCGGCGGATGCTCGGCAACTCAGCGCAGTGCGAGCCAGGCGAGGCTCGCCAGGCCGGCGGCGATGCAGTAGATCGCGAACGGCCTCAGGGTGCGGTGCTCGAAGTACTTCGTCAGGAATCGCACCGCCAGGTAGGCGGCGACGAAGGAGGCCACGCTGCCGGCCAGCACCTGGCCGTGGATCCCGTTGCCCAGCGGGCCGAACAGATCGGGCAGCTTGAGCACGCCCGCGGCCAGGATGACCGGCGTGGCCAGCAGGAACGAGAACCGGGCGGCGTCCTCGTGTGAGAGGCCCTTGAGCAGGCCGGCGCCCATCGTCGCGCCCGAGCGGCTGATGCCCGGGAGCAGGGCCAGGACCTGGGCCGACCCGATCTGCACGGCCCGCCAGAAGGTGCCGGACGCCAGGCGCTCGTCCGGGTCGCCGGTGGTGCGGTCCGGTGCGGTCACGGCGGCGGCGCGGCTGCGCTGCCCGCCGCCCGTGGTGACCTCGGCCATCGCGGGGGCGAGCGCCACCGCGGCCTCCGCCTCGCGCTCCGCCCGGCGGCGCAGGCGCTCGGCGCCCAGCAGGACCACGCCGTTGAGGGCCAGGAACACGGCCGCGGGAGCGGGGCGGCCAAGGACCGCCCGGAAGGTGTGCTCGAGCAGCAGGCCGGTGATGCCGACCGGGATGGTCGCCACGATGATCATCCAGGCGAGGCGCTCCTCGGGGGTGGCGACCCGGCGGTAGCGGATCGAGGAGAAGAACCCACCGAGGATGCGCACCCAGTCGCGCCAGAAGAACAGCAGCAGGGCCAGGGCCGTGGCCACGTGCAGGCCGACGACGAACGCGAGGTACGGCGACTCGGGGGCCGAGACGTTCAGGTCGCGGGCCCACCGGCCGCCGATCAGGGCCGGGAGCAGGACGCTGTGGCCCAGGCTGGACACCGGGAACAGCTCGGTCACGCCCTGCAGGAGCCCGACGACGATCGCCTCGGGATAGGTCAGCTGGTGCATGGAGTGCAATCCTGGCGCGCCGATCCTGAGAGCAGCTTGAAGACCTGGTCGGGCCGGAGTTCGGGGGACGTTCAGGGGCCTCCCCGATGGCCCGCCGGGGGCCGTGGCGGCCATAGTTCGCTCACGGCCGGTGCAACGGGCCGCGCGGGGAGCGGGCGGTGTTCAGGACCACTTCAGTCCCGCAGCGCTAGCGTCTGGGGCATGAGAGGCGTCGTGGAACGGATCCGGAACCGGCTCGGGGTGCGGATGCGCTCCGCCCTGGCCGCCTCGGCCGTGGTCGCGGTCGCCTCCGTGCTCACCGGGGTCACCTTCGTCGTCGCGGCACGGTTCATCCTCACCGGCAACGTCGACCAGAACACCAGCGACCGCGCCGCGCAGATCGCCGGTGCGCTGGACGACGGCGACCGCGTGACGCTGCTGGCGGTCCTGAGCCCGTCGCCGCGCGACCGCACCATCGCGCAGGTCGTCGACACGACCGGGCGGGTGGTGGCGGCCTCGGCCGCGATCTCCGGCGCCGGGCCGATCTCGACGCTGCGGCCCCCGGCGGAGGCGACCCAGCAGGAGCAGCGGCGGCTGAGCGTGGCACACAACCAGTACTTCCGCATCACCGCCCTCGGTGTCACCACCGCCGCCGGGCCACGCACCATCCTGGTCGGGCAGTCCATCGACGAGATCGACGACGGCACCGAGGCCGCGATCGGCGCCCTGGCCGTCGGCCTGCCGCTGCTGACGCTCACCGTCGGCGTGGCCACGTTCCTGTTCGTCGGGCGGTCGCTGCGCCCCGTCGACGCGATGCGCCGCCAGGCCGAGACCATCACCGGCCGCAGCCTGCACAACCGGCTGCCGGTGCCGCAGACCGGCGACGAGATCGCGGCGCTGGCCACCACGATGAACACGATGCTCGACCGGATCGAGGCCGCCACCGCCGCGCAGCACCGGTTCGTCGCCGACGCCTCGCACGAGCTGCGCAGCCCGCTGTCCACCATCCATGCCGGCCTCGACCTGCTCGACGCCGCCGACCTGCCGCCCGCGGCCGGCGCCCACGTGACCCGCATGCACCGCGAGAGCGAGCGCATGGCCCGCCTCATCTCCGACCTGCTGCTGCTCGCCCGGGTCGACGAGAAGGGGCTGCAGTTGCGCGCCGAGGACGTCGACCTCGACGACCTGGTGTACGCCGAACGCGATCGCCTCACCGCCGAGCGCCCTGATCTGCGCGTCACCGTGCACGTCGTGCCGGTGCGGGTCAGCGGCGACGCGCACCGCCTCCAGCGCGTCCTGCGCAACCTGTTGGACAACGCGGCCCGTCACGCGAGGCGGGCGGTCGAGCTGACGCTGCGTTCGGACGGCGGTACCGCTGAGCTGACCGTCGCCGACGACGGCCCGGGCGTCCCGGCGCAGCAGCGGCAACGCGTCTTCGACCGGTTCGTCCGCCTCGACGACGACCGCTCGCGCACCGCGGGCGGCACCGGCCTGGGTCTGGCGATCGCCCGCGACATCGTGACCGCCCACGGCGGCACCCTGACGGTCGAGGACGCCCCCTCCGGCGGCGCCCTGCTGCGCCTGCGCGTGCCCGAGTGACCGGCGGGTCGCGTTCAGGGTTCCTTCAGCGCTTTGCCCCTAGGGTCCCGGTTCATGGGCAGCGCCTCCCTCCGTGCCGTTGCCGGCATCGCCGCCCTCCTCGGGCTCGCCGGCTGCGGCGGGGCCGGCGGCGACACCGGCGGCATCCCCGGCAACAAGGGGTTCGTCGAATACCGGCCAGCCGGCGAGGAGTACGCCATCAAGGTCCCCGAGGGCTGGACGCGCACCGAGATCGGCGACACCGCCACGTTCACCGACAGGCTCAACACCATCACCGTGACCCTCGCCAGCAGCGCCGCCGCGCCGACCACCGCCGACGGCACCGCCGAGCTGGACGCCCTGGCCGGCGGGACGCCCGGCTTCGCCGCCGGCCCGGTGTCCACCGTCCAGCGCCGCGGCGGCACCGCCCTGCTGGTCACCTACCGCGCCGACGCCCCCGCGGACCCGGTCACCGGCAGGATCGTCAACGACGACGTCGAGCGGTACGAGTTCTGGTACGACCGGCAGCTGCTCATCGTCACGCTCGCCGGCCCGTACGGCTCCGACAACGTCGACCCGTGGCGGACCGTCACCGACTCGGTGCGGTGGCTGGACTGACGGTGCGCCGAGTGGGCGCGCGGATGCCGGCGCCGGCCGTCAGCCGGCCAGCCGGACAGGCTCGTCGGTGACCGCCTGGATGTCGGCCGCCGCCGTCAGCAGGAGCTGGTGGCCGAGGTCGGACAGGGCCCGGGCCGCGGCGAGCTCGTCGCCGATCTCCGGGATGTTGTCGTCCGCCGGGTGCAGGTGCGCGTCCCCGGCGCCCGTGACGAGCGTGTCGTCCTCGGCGCTCAGGCGCGCCTCCGCGTGGGTCTGGCCGTCGTGCTCGCCAATGACGATGTCGACCGTCCAATGTTTGCTTGCCGTCATGGCCGTGCTCTCCCCTCTGTCCGTGTGTGGGCGTCCAGCTGCCCCGGAGGCCTACCGCTCCTCGTCGAACGCCCTCAGCGCCTCCTCGAGTCCCTGCCGTGACCGCTCGGCCGGCGAGGCCAGCCCCTCCACGCCGGGCACGTCCGCGACGCGCGGCCCGATCTTCGTGAGCAGGGTCGCGGCGGCCAGCGCGACCCGGCCGGCGTCGGCGAGGTCGTCCTCGCCCAGCAGCATCTTGATCTCGCCGCCGAGTACCGGCAGGGTGTCCTCATCGGTGACGGCGGGCAGGTGGCCGGCGAGGTCCTTGGGGTACGGCATGCGCTCCCGCAGCTCCCGCAGCACCGCGACCACGGCCAGCCGGTCGCCGAAGCGGTCCAGCAGCGCGACCAGCCCGAGGACTCGGGCGATCAGCCGCGGGCGGCCCGGGAACCGGTCCAGCCAGGCCAGCAGCTCCTCGTCGCCGCCCACGTGCTGCATGACCCGCCGCAGCGCGGAGGCGATCGGGGTCGACGGCGGCTCGGGCTGGCCGATCAGCGCCGCGATCTGGTCGGCGAGCGCCGCCTGGCCCGCGTCGTCGAGCCGTCCGGCCACGAACTCGTGCACAGCCCCCAGGGCGACGCCTTCCACGGTGACCGGGTCCTGCCGGCGCCGGGCGGGACGGCGCAAAATATCCACCTCACACCCCTACCCGGTCCCCGCGACGCCAAACGACCTACACTCGCGCCCATGAGTCTGCCGCACCGGCTGACGATCCTGCGCGCCATGCAGCGCGAGGCCGAGGTCGGCGAGCAGACCCTGGCGCCCAACAGCTATCTCGTCCTCGTCGCCGCGGCCGACCACCAGCACCTGAGCTCATACGCGCCGGCGCTGGCCCGCTCCCAGGCCGAGTGGCTCGCCGCGCAGGGCTGGGGCGTCGCCGACGAGGTGGTCGTCGACCTGCGGCCCGACGAGGACGTGCCGGCGGGGCAGTTCCGGGTCGTCGCCGACGTGCGCAAGGCCCGGACCCGACGCGGCGACGAGGCCGGCCGGGGCATCGGGCTGCTCGTCGGGGACGGCCGGCGGTACACGCTGCAGGCCGGCGCCACCGTGATCGGCCGCGGCCGATCGGCGGACCTGCGCCTGCGCGACGAGGGGGTCTCGCGGCGGCACGCTCGCCTGCAGTACGACGGGCGGGCCCTGACGGTCACCGACCTCGGCTCGACCAACGGCACGACGGTGAACGACCGCCCGGTGCGTGCGGCCGTCCGGGTGTCGCCCGGCGACACGATCCGGGTCGGGCCGGTCACCCTGACCGTGCGGACCGAGCGCTGAGCCGCGGTGGACCGCGACCGAGCGCAGGTGTTCACATCGGCATGATCCGGCATGCGGCGGGAAGGGCGGCACCATGGCTGAATTGCAGACCGTGACCGATGCCCGGCAGGCTCTCGGCCCGACCGGCGTGTGGCTCGGCGCCCTTGCGCGCGAGCCGGCCGCGAACCAGCGTGCGGCGGTGGCCCGGATCGAGCAGCTGGGCTACGGCTCGCTGTGGGAGGGTGAGGGGGTCGGCCGCAACGACATCTTCGCGCAGGAAGCGGTGTGGCTGGGTGCCACGTCCCGGATCGTGGCCGGCGCCGGGATCGCCAACATCTGGGCCCGGCACCCGGCGACCGCCCGGGCCGCCGCGGCCGCGCTCGCCGACGCGTGGCCGGGCCGGTTCGTCCTGGGCCTCGGCGTGAGCCACGCCCCGATGGTGGATCGCACCGGGCAGACCTACCAGCGGCCGCTGGAGCGCATGCGCGAGTACCTCGACGGCATGGACGGCGCGCCGGACGCACCACCGGCGACGGCGCCACGGGTCCTGGCCGCGCTGCGCCCGCGGATGCTGACGCTGGCCCGGGACCGCACCGACGGCGCGCACACGTACTTCGTGCCGCCCGAGCACACCGCGCAGGCCCGCGCCGTGCTCGGCCCCGACCGGCTGCTCATCCCGGAGCAGGCGGTCGTCGTGGAGGCGAGCCCCGCCGTCGCCCGCGAGACCGCCAGACGGCACACCGCCGGCTACCTGGCCCTGCCCAACTACGTGAACAACCTCAAGCGGCTCGGCTTCACCGACGAGGACGTGGCCGGCGCCGGCAGCGACCACCTGGTGGACTCGATCGTGGCGTGGGGCGAGCCGGCGCAGATCGTGCAGCGGCTGCACGCCCACCGCGAGGCCGGCGCGGACCACGTCCTGATCCAGCCCCTGGGCGCCGACGTCAAGGACGCGCTGGGACAACTGGAGGAGCTGGCCCCGTTGCTCACAGGCCCAGCTCATTGAAGAGGTACAGCCAGATCTCGCTGCGCGTCGGGAACGCCGGGGTCGCGTGCCGCAGGCGCCCCAGCGGCACCTCGCCCACCACCGCGATCGTCGCCGCCTGCAGGAAGTCGGCGACCTCCGAGCCGGTGACGGTGGCCCCGACGAGCACCTGGCGCACCTCGTCGATCAGGAACCGGCTCGTACCGCGGGCGCCGCGGCCGTAGTACGAGCCGCCCGCGTTGCCGGAGGTCGGCACGTCCACGACCCGCACCTTCAGCCCGGCGGCCGCGGCCGTGGCCGTGGTGTGCCCGACCGCCGCCACCTGCGGATCGGTGAAGATCACCCGCGGGGCGCCCGTGCCGTCGGCGAGGTGCGTCGCCGCCATCGGCCGGCCGAGGATGTGCCCGGAGGCGAGCGCCGCCTGGTACTTCGCCATGTGCGTGAACAGCGCCCGGCCGTTGAGGTCGCCGATCACGTACAGCCAGTCCTTGCCGGGGACGCGGGTGTGCTCGTCGACCTTGATGTACCCGCCGGGGGAGAGCCCCACCGTCTCCAGCCCCAGCTCGCCGGTGTCCGCCACCCGTCCGGTCGCCACCAGCAGCTCGTCGCCGGCCGCGGTCTCGCCGTCGCCGAGCGTGACGACCACCGCGTCGCCGTCGCGGTGCACCGAGGTCGCGTTCCGCGCGGTGCGGATGTCCACGCCCTGCTCCGCGAGGGACTCGGTCACCTGCTCGCAGGCGAACTCCTCCTCCCGCGGCAGCAGCCGCCGCTCGCCCTCGATGAGCGTCACCTGGGTGCCGAGGGAGACGTACGCCTGGCTCATCTCCACCCCGACCACGCCGCCGCCGATCACGACCAGCCGCCCGGGCAGCGTCCGCGCGGTGGTGGCCTCCCGGTTGGTCCACGGCGAGGCCCCGGCGAGCCCCGAGATCGGCGGCATCGCGGGCGACGTGCCGCCGGCGAGGATGACCGCCCGCCGAGCCTCGAGCACGTCGTCGCCGACCACCACCCGGCGTTCGCCGTCCAGCCGGCCGTGCCCGCGGAACAGGGCGATGCCGCGCTCCTCGAGCCACGGCAGCTGCCCGCTGTCGTCGAGCCCGTTGATCAGCTCGTCGCGGCGGCGCAGCACCGCCGCCGTGTCCAGCGGCCCGGTGACCGCCTCCGCCACACCCGGGACCCGGCGCGCCTCGGTCAGCAGCTCGCCGGGGCGCAGCAGCGCCTTCGACGGTATGCACGCCCAGAACGAGCACTCGCCGCCGACCTTGCGGTCCTCCACGATCGCCACGGCGAGGCCGGCGTCGGCGAGCCGCCCGGCCGCGACCTCGCCTCCGGGCCCGGCGCCGACCACCACGACGTCGAAGCTGCGCTGCTGCATCACGGGACATCCCTTCGCATCGGGCGAACCTCGCACCGTACGTCTGTATGCCCGGCCGGGTGCCCGACCCATCGCGCCGGTGCGACAGCCACCCCGGTCTTCGCCACCGGTGCACGCCGGCCGCTCACGTTTCGCGGTTGCGCGGGCGCGGAACAATGCACGGTGAGACGTCCCCTGCAGGAGGAGGTATCCGGTGCACATCCAGGACTACGTGGCCGCCATCGTCTTCGGCGCCGTCATCGGGATCGCGGCGCGGATCCTGCTGCCCGGCCGCCAGCCGATCGGGCTGATCCTCACGGTCCTCATCGGGATGGGCGCCGCCGTGGCCGGCACCTGGGCCGCGGACCGCTGGGACCTGCACAGCGACAAGTACCTGGTCGTGCGCGGCCACGAGTACGACTGGCTCGTCATCGGCGTGCAGGTCGGCATCGCCGTGGTGGGTGTGGCGATCGCCGCGCTGCTGGCGAAGGCGTTCTCCGACGACGACCGCTACGAGCGCCACCGCCACTGACCCCGCCGGCCCCGCGGACCGGACGGCGACCGGGATCAGGCGTGGGCGTCCGGCCGGATGACCTGGGCCACCGCCGAGGCCATCCGGATCGACCCGATGCCGGTCGGGTGGAAGGGGTCGGTGCCCGCCAGCCCCTGCAGGTCGGCGCCCAGCCGGTCGCCGCCGTCCGTGCACAGCGGGGCCAGCCGCGGGGTGGCGACGCTGAACCCGTACTTGCGCGCCCCGCTGGCGAGCACGTCGTTGAGCCCCTTGTTGCGGCTGGCCAGCAGGGTGATGTTGGCCGGGTTGAGCCCGGCGACGCCGGCCGGGCCCCGCGCGTCGGCGCAGTTCGCGTCCGGGTTGAACACGTCGTAGGAGGTCACGACGATGATCTGCGGGCGGCCGGGCAGGTCGTTGAGGCTGTGCAGCAGGTCGCCGTAGTCCCGGTCGAAGTCGGCCAGCCGGTAGCCGAACTCGCCCTGGGTGAACTTGTCCTGGCAGTCGGACACGGCGTAGCAGTACCGCAGGAAGTCGCTCCAGTACAGGTCGTTCGGGCCGATCACGACCGCGACGTACTTCAGCCCCTGCACCTGCTGCAGCACCCCGACCTGGGCGGGCAGGGTGCGGCCGTCCTGGACCTGCGGGCCGAGCAGGCCGCGCGGGATGGAGGCGCCGGAGCAGGCCAGGTTGAGCACCCGCTGGCCGCGAAGGTTGCCGAGCTCGGTGGCGAGGGAGTCGGCGCTGCGGCCGCAGGCGGTGTCGTCCTCGGTGGCGCCCGGGACCGCGCCGCCGCCGAGCCGGGCCGCGCGCGAGTCCCCGATCACCGCGCCGGTGTAGCCGGTGACCTTCGGGCCCACGGCCAGCGGCGGCAGGCGGTCGGCGCCGACGAGGTCGGACAGCGACCGCACGCCCTGCAGGCCCTGCACCGTGCCGGCGTACGCCAGCGTCCCCGCACCGGCCCAGCCCAGCATGGTGACCGCGACGGCGAGGAACGCCATGCGGCGGAACTGCCCCGCGCCGCGCTGCCACACCTCCGCGACCGTGAGCTGCCGGTGCACCGCCCGGCTCTGCCGGCGCAGGACGGCCAGGATGCGGACGTACGCGACGACCGCGGTCGCGCCGAGGGTGATCGCGAGCAGGCCGAGCGTCGCCCAGCCGTACCACCGCAGGAACCCGGCGCCGAGCGCGGACACCGCCGCCCCGCGCGTGTGGGAGGCCGACGCCGGGTCGACCGCGGCGGCGGCCGCCTCGTTGCGCTGGATCGGCCCGAGCGTCACCTGCGGCCGCAGCGGCCCGTAGACCTCCAGCGGCGCGATGTCGAGCCGCGTGTTGCCGATCTGCACCAGCCGGGCCGGCCCGGAGACCGAGAGGCTGGGGCCGCGCGCACCCACCGACAGGTTCTGGCCGGCGATCGTCAGATCCTGGGGCGGGGTCAGCCCGATGGCGGCGGGAATGCCGGCGAACAGGCAGAACGCCAGCAGCAACACCGTCGGCAGCGAACGCACCTCGCGCAGCAGGGCCCGCGGCCCGCGCTCGCGCGATGATCTGATCTGTGTCACGGCTCCTCAGCACTCCGTCGGCGGCAATCACAGCGCTCGCGGGCACCTGCGGCCGGGAGCCGCCCCCGCTGGGCTGCAAATGTACCCGGCCGCGGCGGACCGGCCGGGTGGCCGACGGCAGGGCGCCGGGCAGCGGCCAGGCGCCGGCCAGGCCAATCACTCAGGGCCGGTTACGCAGGCCGGTCACTCAGATGCGGGAACCACCATGACGGGGCGGTGGCCGCGATGCAGCGTCGCCTTGGCCACGCTGCCGAGCAGGAGCTCGCGGGTCGCCGAGCGGCCGCGGGAGCCGATGACGAGGACGGCGGCCCCGTTCGTGCGGGCGCACGCCCCGAGCGACTCGGCCACGGTGCGCGCGCGGATGTGATGGCCCTGCTCCCGCGGCTCGGCGGCGGGCGGTGTGGCCGCCGCGTCGGGCGCGTCCGGCACGACCGTCGCCACGCCGTCGGGGCCGACCGTCGCGGCGATCACCGGACGGCCGGCGAACAGTTCGCGGGTGCGGTGCAACGCCAGCGCCGCGTGCGGCGAGCCGTCCCAGCCGACCAGCGCGGGGCCCTGGGCGAGGGCGGTGTACTCCTCCAGCAGCAGCGGGTGGGGCACGACGATGACCGGGCGGGAGCTGTAGTGCACGACCATGTCGGACACGCTGCCGAGCAGGGCCCGCCCGGCGTGCAGGCCGCGGGAGCCGACCAGGATGACGTCGGCGTCGGTCTCGTCGGCGATCCGCGCGAGCTGGACGCCCTCGCCGCCGTACGTGCGCCGGGCGAGGTGCTCGGCGCTCCAGCCCGCGGCCACGGCCAGCTTGACCCCGACCTCGGCCAGCCGTTCGGCCTCGCGACCGCCCTCGCGCTCGACCGCCTCCACGAACGTCTCGATGTCGCGCCTGCCGGTCCACAACCTCCGCCGCAGGCCCGCGTCCGCATACGGCGGGCTCCACAGGTGGGCGACGATGGCGTGCGCGCCGGGCAGCAGCAGCGCGCCGGCTTCGATGGCGGTGCTCGCCGCCGGTGAGCCGTCGTATCCGACCAGCAGCCGGAGGCCGTTCGAGGTTCTCATGATGGTCGTGACCCTACCCGGGCCCCGGGCGTCAAACCCAGGGCGCCGCCGGGTGCGCGACCGGCGGGGCTCGCCGCCGAGGCAGAATCGAACGGTGACGAGCATGGTGCGGGTGGATCTGGGCGAGGTCGGCTACACGGAGGCGATCGAGGCGATGCGCGGCTGGGTCGCCGAGCGGCAGGCCGGCACCGCGCCCGACCGCCTGTTCCTGCTCACCCACCCGCCGGTCGTCACGTACGGCCGGCACACGCCGCCGGAGGACCTGCCGCCGGACGGGTCGCTGCAGACCGTCGAGGTCGACCGGGGCGGGCACGCGACCTATCACGGGCCCGGGCAGCTCGTCGGCTACCTGATCGTGAACCTGCGCGAACGGGGGCCCGGCGACGTCGTCCGCCGGCTCGAGCTCGGCCTCATCGCGGCCCTCGCCGACCTGGGTTTCGCGACGGTACGCCGGGACACCCCCAAGGGCGCCGACAGCCTCGTCGGCGTGTGGACGCCGCGGCACCACAAGCTCGTGTCGATCGGGATGCGCATCCGCGGCGGCGTGACCAGCCACGGGTTCGCGCTCAACATCGATCCGGATCTTGGCGTGTACGAACGGTTCACCGCGTGCCGGCTCCCGGGCGTCACGATGACGTCGCTGCGGCGGATGGCGGAGGCGGCGGGGGTCGCCACGCCCACGGAGGCGGCCGTCCGTGACGCGGTCGCCCGGCGCCTCGGCGCGGTGTCCGGCTGACACCGGAGGTTTCGCCCCGGTGGTTTGCCTCAAGGCGGCCGGGGACCCGCCGATGGCCGGGGTAGCGACCCGCACCGCGGCGGCACCCGAGGAGCAACCGTGCCCGAACCCACCGGCCTCGTCAACGACCAGTCCACGCCGGCGCTGACCGCCGCGGCGTTCGCCCTGCTGCTGCAGGAGCGGCTGGTGCTGACCCTCAACGCGAAGAACGGCACCATCGCGGCGGTCAACGAGCGGGTGCTGGAGACGACCGACATCCCGCTGGACGAGGTCGTCGGCAAGCGCCTGGAGGACCTCTGGCACCTGCAGTCGCAGGCGGTGGACCAGTTGCTGGACGCCGGCCGCGCGCGGCAGTTCGTCGAGCAGGTCAACTCGATCGTCGACAGCGGCGGGCGGCAGCGGTGGCTGCGGTTCAACTGCGGCCCGGTCGGTGGCGGCGTTCGGGAGCCCGACACGGTCCTGGTCACGGCGTACGACATCACCAACGACCGGCGGCTGCTGGCCGAGCTGCGCGGCAAGTACGCGGCGGTGGACCGCACGCAGGCGGTCGCCGAGTTCGACCTGGGCGGGGAGATCCTCGGCGCGAACGAGAACTTCCTGCGGATGACCGGGTACGCGCTGGGCGACATCGTCGGGCAGCACCACCGGATGTTCGTCGAGGAGACCTACGCCGGCGGCGCGCAGTACGCGGACTTCTGGGCCCGGCTCGGCCGCGGCGAGGTGGAGAGCGGGGAGTACAAGCGGATCGGCCGGGGCGGGCGTGAGGTGTGGCTGCGCGCCACCTACAACCCGGTCTTCGACCTGGAGGGCCGGCCGTACAAGGTCGTGATGTACGCGCTGGACGTCACCGAGTCCAAGCACCACAACGCGGAGTTCGAGGGCAAGGCGGCGGCGATCGACCGGGCGCAGGCGGTCATCGAGTTCGAGCTCGACGGCACGATCCGCGCGGTGAACCGCAACTTCCTGGACGTGATCGGCTACGAGGAAAGCGAGCTCGTCGGTCAGCACCACAGGATGCTGGTCGCCGAGGACGAGGCGCGCGGCAACGCCTACCGGGGGTTCTGGCAGCGGCTGGCGAAGGGGCAGTTCGAAAGCGGGGAGTACAAGCGGCTGGGCAAGGACGGGCGGGAGGTGTGGCTGCAGGCCAGCTACAACCCGATCTTCGACCTGGACGGGCGGCCGTACAAGGTGGTGAAGTACGCCACCGACATCACCGAGTCCAAGCACCGCAACGCGGAGTTCGAGGGCAAGGCGGCGGCGGTCGACCGGGCGCAGGCGGTCGTGGAGTTCGACCTGGAGGGCATGATCCTGGGCGCCAATCGCAACTTCCTCGAGGTGATGGGGTACGGCAGTCCCGAGGAGCTCAAGGGCAGGCACCACCGGATCTTCGTCGAACCGCAGTACGCGGCAGGTGACGAGTACCGGGAGTTCTGGCAGCGGCTGGGGCGCGGGGAGTTCGAGACCGGCGAGTACAAGCGGTTCGGCCGGGGCGGGCGGGAGGTGTGGCTGCAGGCCAGCTACAACCCGATCTTCGATCTGGAGGGCCGGCCGTACAAGGTGGTGAAGTACGCCACCGACGTGACCGAGGCGAAGAAGCGCAACGCGGAGTTCGAGGGCAAGGTGGCGGCGATCTCGCGGGCGCAGGCGGTCATCGAGTTCGACACGCAGGGCACGGTGCTGGAGGCGAACCGGAACTTCCTGGACCTGATGGGATACGGCATCGACGAGGTGCGCGGCAAGCACCACCGGATGTTCGTCGATGCGCAGGAGGCGGCCGCGGAGCACTACGAGGACTTCTGGCAGCGGCTGCGCCGGGGCGAGTTCGACGCGGGGGAGTACAAGCGGATCGGCAAGGACGGCCGCGAGGTGTGGATCCGGGCGACGTACAACCCGATCCTCGACCTGGAGGGCCGGCCCTACAAGATCGTGAAGTTCGCCGCGGACGTGACGCAGGCCAAGCTGCGCAACGCCGAGTTCGAGGGCAAGGTGGCGGCGATCAACCGCGGGCAGTCGGTCATCGAGTTCGACATCGAGGGCAACGTGCTCAGCTCCAACGACAACTTCCTGCGCACCATGGGCTACACCATGCGGGAGATCCTGGCGCAGCACCACAGCATGTTCTGCACCCACGACTACGTCACGTCGCGGGAGTACCGCGACTTCTGGCTCCGGCTCAGCCGCGGCGAGGTCGTCAGCGGGAGGTTCCACCGGATCGGCAAGTACGGGCGCGACGTCCACCTGCAGGCGACGTACAACCCCATCCTCGACCTCAAGGGCGCCCCGACGAAGATCGTCACGTTTGCCGTCGACGTGACCGAGCAGGTGGCCCTGGAGCAGCGGCTGAACACGAAGACCCGGGACATGGGCCGGGCCATCGACGAACTCAGCGTCTCCATCGCGGCGATCGTCGGCAACGCCGGGCAGGCCAGCGAGCTGGCGGGGGAGACGCAGACCAACGCCAAGCGGGGCTTCGAGGAGCTGCGCAAGTCCATCGAGGCGATCGAGCTCATGGAGCGCTCCTCGGACCAGATCGCCGCGATCGTCCAGGTGATCGGCGAGATCGCCAGCCAGACCAACCTGCTGGCGTTCAACGCCTCGATCGAGGCGGCCCGCGCCGGTGAGCACGGCGTCGGCTTCTCCGTGGTGGCCGGGGAGGTGCGCAAGCTCGCCGAGCGCTCCTCGGACTCGGCGCGCGAGATCAGCCGGCTCATCCAGGAGTCGGCCACCCGGATCAACCAGGGCTCGCAGGTGGCGCAGCGGGCGCAGGACGCGTTCGAGGTGATCCTGCGCAGCGTCGGTAAGACCGCCGAGTCGATCCACCACATCGTCACCCAGACGCACACCCAGCAGGAGGCCTCGCACACGGTCAACGCGCTCATCGGCGAGCTGGTCGGCGCCACCCCCGCCGGCGGCGGCCCGGGCGCGACCGGATGAGCGGTTCGGCATGAGTGGTCCGGAGCGGAGCGGAGGGGCCGCTCATCGGGGGTGCGGGTTTCAGTCATGCCGCCGCCGGAGCGAAGCGGAGGGTTCG
>NZ_JBEPDB010000115.1:15499-21936 GCF_040300025.1 Dactylosporangium sp. NPDC000555
GGGTTCGGCATGAGTGGTCCGGAGCGGAGCGGAGGGGCCGCTCATCGGGGGTGCGGGTTTCAGTCATGCCGCCGCCGGAGCGAAGCGGAGGGTTCGCCATGACCGGTGTGTTGTACGGCGTCTTCACCGTCGCCGACGTGCAGGTCGCCCTGCCGCTGTCGGAGCTGCGCGAGGTGATCCCGTGCCCGGCGTCGTTCGAGCCGCTGCTGGCCACCGGAGCGGGGCTCGTCGGCGCGGTCAACCTGCGCCACCAGGTCATCCCGGTGCTCGACCTGCGCCGGCTGCTGGGCCTTCAGGCACCGCCCGGCCAGGACGTGGTCGTCGTCGCGGCGCACGACGGGGTGATCTTCGGGCTGCTCGCGGGCGCCGTCCGCGGCGTGGTGCACGTCGACGCGGACGCCGATCTGGGCATGACCGTCAACGGCGAGCTGCCGCCGCTGTTCGGCCGTACCTTCGAGCGCCCCGACGACGGCGCCGTGGTCTGCGTGCTGGACTGCGCCGCGATCCGCCGCCTGCCGGGCATCGCGCTGGCCACCGACACCGGCGGCCCCAGCGGCGCGATGGCGCAGGCGCAGGCCCAGGGTGCCGCGTCCGCCGGCGCCGGCGGCACCCGCGGACGCGGCATGATGTTGCTGCGGGCCGGCGAGATCGGGCTGTGCGTGGACGTGTCGCACATCCACTCGGTCGTGCCGGAGCTGATGCTGAAGTCCTCGCCGATCGACAACGGCGTCATCCACGGCGTCGTCGAGCTCGGCGAGCGCTACGTGCCGACCGTCGACACGCTCGCCGTGCTCGGACTCGGCGCGCTCGCCCCGATCGACGCCAAGCGCGGAGTCGCCCTGGCCTTCCCGCGCGGCCTGCTGACCTTCGCGGTCACCGAGGTCGTCTCGATCGTGTCGGCGCCGCCGGACGACGTGCTGCCGACGCCCGCCTTCGGCCTGCCCGCGTCCGCGTTCGCCGTCGGCATCCTGCCCGGCCAGGCCGGCGGCTCGTACCTCGTGCTGGACGGCGCCGCGCTGCGCGCCGACGGCGAGCTCGAGGTCCTGGCCGCGCTCGGCACGCCGATCGGCGGCGCCGCGCCCGCCCGCCGCGAGGCGCCCGAGGGCCCGCCGGCGCAGGACGGGCGGGTCATCGAGCACCGGGTCCGCAAGTACCTCACGTATCTGGCCGGCGCGGAGGTCGCCACCCCGCTCGCCCAGATCGAGGAGATCGTCCCGCACCCGACGGACATCATCCCGTTCGCCGGCGGCGGCCCGACGCGTGGCGTGTTCACGCACCGCAGCACGTCGGTGCCGCTGGTGGACCTGCCCGCCCTGCTCGGCGGGCCGGCCGCCGGCGACCCGGCCGCCGCCCGGGTGCTGCTGGTCGCCGGGGTCGGGTTCATCGTCCCGGCGCTGCGCGCGATCGAGGAGTCGACGTGGGAGGAGCGGGTGCCCGGCGACGTGCCGGCCCCCACGTCGCTGGCCGGCAGCCCGCTGGTGAAGATCGGCACCCGCATGCTCGCCCGCCTCGACCTCGCCGGCTTCGCCCGCACTATGGTTGGCGACCGTGAACACGGCACCGATCCGGGTCGAGATTGACGGCCGCGAGCCCAGGCTCGAGGAGCTGTACCACCCGATCCTGGCCAACTACGGCCACTTCACCGCCATGCAGGTGCGCGGCGGCCGGGTGCGCGGCCTCGAGCCGCACCTCGACCGGCTCGCCGCCGCCACCCGCGAGCTGTTCGGCGCGGAGCTGGACACCGGCCTGGTGCGGGCCCGCCTGGCCCACGCGATCCGCGACGTGCCGGACGCGGCGGTGCGCATCAACGTGTACCGCCCGGACGAGCTCATGGTGGTGGTCGTCGTTCGGCCGCCGACGCCCGCGCCGCCCGCCCCGGTCTCGCTGCGCTCGGTGCGCTACGAGCGCCCCGCCGCCCACCTCAAGCACGTGGGTGGCTTCGGGCAGCGCTACCACGGCCGGCGCGCCGAGGCCGAGGGCTTCGACGACGCCCTGCTGACCGACCACACCGGTGCGATCGAGGAGTCGGCGATCGCCAACATCGGCTTCTTCGACGGCGCCGGCGTGACCTGGCCGACGGCGCCGCACCTGCCGGGCATCGCGATGGGGCTGCTGGCCCCGCGCCTGCCCGCCGCGGGCCTGCCCTCGCGCCGCGCCCAGGTGCTGCTGGCCGACCTGCCGTCGTACCGCGCCGCGTTCGTCGTCAACTCGATCGGCATCACCGCCGTGCACCGCATCGACGACGTCGACTATGGCGTGGACGCCGGCCTGATGCGCCGCCTGGCCGAGGCGGAGGCCGGCATCCCCTGGGACGAGATCCGGGCTTGAGTCAGGGCAGGCGGCGCAGGTGGGTGCGGCGGCCGTCGTGGTCGAAGACGCCGAGGATCTCGGCCGGGCCCCCGTGGGCGCCGAACGCGTGCGGCACCATCGTGGAGAACTCGGCGGCCTCGCCCGTCTCGATGAGGATCAGGCGCTCGCCCAGCAGCAGGGCGACCGTGCCGGACAGGACCGTGAACCACTCGAAGCCGGGGTGGGCGCGCAGCTGATCCGGGCCGGGGACGGGCCGGTCGATGCGCATCTTGGCCACCGTCCTGCCGCCGGGGCCGGCCTCGTGGCGCAGCGTCCACGTGGTCACGCCGCGCTCGGGCTCGTGCCGCGGGCGGATCACCACGTCGGCGTCGGCCGACTCGACGAGGTGGTCGAGGGTGGTGCCCAGTGCCCGGGCGATCGCGGTGAGCTGGTCGAGGCTGATGCGGCGGTGGCCGGTCTCGATGCGGCTCAGCGTCGACGGGCTGATGTAGCAGGCGGCCGCGAGGTCGTCGAGCGACATGCCCAGAGCGGCACGCAGCCCGCGGATGCGCTTGCGGACCAGCGAGTCGAGGTCGCTGTCTTGCGTCATACGCAAGATACTATGCGATGCAGGCAAGGCGCGGCTACAGTTGCCGCATGCCTGCGCACCACCACGGTCATCCACACGGCCAGCACCACCAGGGCCATCACCACCACGGCGAGGGCCTCGCCGCCCTCCTCGACCTCGACGCGGAGGTGCTGCGCAAATACCACGCCGGCATCGTGGGCTGGGTCCGCGAGCACGCCGCCGGCCGCGAGCCCGCCACGATCGTCGACCTGGGCGCCGGCACCGGCGCCGGGACCCTCGAACTGCTCGCCCAGTTCCCCCGGGCGAGCGTCGTCGCCGTCGACAGCGACGCCGCGATGCTGGAGCGGCTCACCTCCAACGCCGCGCGGCGCGGGCTCGCCGGCCGGGTCCGCACCGTGATCGCCGACCTCGACGCCGGCTGGCCGGACGGGATCGGCGAGGCCGACCTGGTGTGGGCGGCCAACTCCATGCACCACCTGGCCGACCCCGGCCGGGTCCTGCGCGAGATCCAGGCCGTCCTGCCCGCGGGCGGGCTGCTCGCCGTGATCGAGCTGGGGTCGTTCCCGCGCTTCCTGCCGGCCGACGCGGGCGTCGGCCGCCCGGGCCTGGAGGAGCGATGCCACGAGGCCATGGCTCGCCGCCGCGCCGAGGACATGCCGCACATGGGTGCCGACTGGGCCGCCACGCTCACCGGGGCCGGGTTCGAGGTGCGCGCCGAGCGCCGCTTCGCCGCCGACCTGCCGGCCCCGGCGCCCGAGGCGGCCGGCCGCTACGCCGTGGCCTCGCTGCGCCGGTCCCGCGAGGGCCTCGCCGACGACCTCGACGCCGAGGACATCGCGGCGCTCGACGCGCTGCTCGACGAGCAAGGCCCGCACTCGATCCTGCGCCGCACCGACCTGACGGTCCGGGCCGAGCGCCTGGGCTGGATCGCCGCCCGCCCCGCGTGAATCCGGCTGCGGATCCGCTCGTGCCGCGCGCCCGTCAGCGCGGCGCGCCGGCCTCCACCGGCACCGGTGGAGGCGGCAGTGCGGCATGCCTGGAGCGGGTGTACTCCCGCTCCAGGTCCTCGAGGGCGGCGCGCAGGACGGCCAGGCGCTGTTCCATGCCCGCGTCCGGCGCCGGGGCGGGCGCGCTCTCCTCCTGGTGGGCCTCCTGCAGCGCGTTGAGCACCACGCCGACGAGGAGGTTGGTCAGCAGGTACGACGCGGCGATCATGTACGACAGGTAGTACACGATGCCCCACTCCGTCACCTCGCGGCCGGCCTGCAGCGTGTCGGTGATGCCGTCCAGCGACAGCAGCAGGAACAGGGTGAGCATCGCCTGGCCCACGGTGCCGTACTGCTCGGGGTACGCCTTGCCGAAGATCATCCAGCCGAGCATCGCGTAGCCGTAGAGCACCAGCACCGTGATGAGCAGGAAGCTGCCCAGGCCGGGCAGGCTGCGCCGGATGCCGACCAGGATCACCCGCAGGCTCGGGAAGAGCCGGAACGTCCGCACGATGCGGGCCAGGCGCAGCAGCCGCAGCACGGTCACGTTCTCCCGCACGCCCGGCACCAGCGGCGCGAGCACGATCACGAGGTCGAAGAGGTTCCAGCCGTCACGGAAGAAGCCGCCGGCCCGCGGCAGGTGCGCCACGAAGCGGATGAGCAGCTCCACCGAGAAGCAGGCGAGGAAGGCGTACTCCAGGACGCGGAACGCCGGACCCGCCGTGCCGACGACGCCGCGGTACGTCTCCAGTCCGAGGGTCAGGGCATTGAGCAGGATGACGGCGAACGAGGCGACGTTGAACCATGGGGCGGCCACCAATGCGCGGCACGCGGCCGCCATCCGGGACACCGAAGTCGGCGTGCTGTCCACGGTGCGCGAGCGTACACAGCCGTCGGCCACCCGGCCGAAGGCGGGCCCGCTCGATTGTCGCCGTATCCGACGCAACCTTTCCGGTGCCGCACCCGTCGGTCTGGGTGACGGTTTACGAGAGGATTTCGGGGGCCTGACGTGACCCAGCAAGGTATCCGTAGATACACGGCATCCTCCTTCGAGGCGCCGGGCCGGCTCTTCCAGATCACGCGCGTGAGCCGGACCCACACACAGCTGTGGCTGCAGTCGGATGCGAGCGCGACCGAGCATCGTCTTGAGGTTCTGTTCCAGTGGGTCCAGTTCATCAGCGCACCGTTCGTCCTGAGCGGCCTCTATCTCCGGGAGGCCACGCCGGACGAACGGGCGAGGATCAGCGAACGGCACGCGCTGGAGGTGGATCCCCGATGGGGCCTCTACCTGCTGTCACGCGACCACGACTGGTTCGTCGTGTCCGGCAATCCGATCTGGGCCGAGTCGAACCTGGCGTACGACGACGAGCCGGTGTTCTGGTCATACGCGGGCCGCGAGGATCTCGTGATCTCCGTCGGCACAATGACGTGATCTCAGCAAGGATTCGGTAGGTTCCGGTATTCGAATTGGGTGGGGACGAGGCCAGCGCGGACGGTGTCACCGATGGCGGGCTGGCGGTGGCGTGGGGTGGGTGCGCCAACGGCTGGTGAGCAGCGCGGAGCCGCGTTCGCCGGGTGCATGTTGGTGCGCAGCAGCGCGTTGTAGGCCCGGTTGTCCGGGGCCAGTCGGGTGCGGCGGGTGCGGCGTTCGATGGCCGGCAGGCACGACACGTAGCGGACCGGTTGTCTCGGCATGTCAAAGGACGGCACGGTAGGCGACCACGGATGGCAGGGCCCCGACAAGTCGAGTTCTGTCCGTTTTGGAACACCAATCGCGATCCGGCCCCCCTGTTCGTGGGCCTTTGAGTGGCAACAGCACGGTGGGACAATTCGGACATCTCGCAACTTTGCCGGGCCCTGTCACGGATGGAGTCCTCATCCGTAGCTGGATCTTCGGGGGCTTCGCCCAGCTTCCAGCACTGTCCGATGTGGACGGTATGCGCGCGGCGGTCGCGTCATTCGGGAATCTGCACCGGCGGTCCATGGGGAAAGTGGCTGCTTGTTCCTGCCGTGCGGAGTGTTCGGCGGAAATGCCGCTCGGCCGTGCGCGGCATTGCCGAACGACGGCCGCGATGCACTGTTGGCCGTATATTTCCGCCGACCGTTCGATGCGTTGCCGGACCGGCGGGCCGGCGCAGCCGTGGCGTGGATGCGCGACGACGCTTTGGGCCAGGACCGGGCCGCCCGTCGCCGTCCACCTGACGCGGCGCGGGTTCACGGTCGTTTGCCGCGGTGCTGCTCGCGGGACGTTGCGCCTGGTCAGTCGGCGTGACCGGCGGCGGAGGTGGCGAGGGCGGCACCGGCCCCTGCACCGATCCGTGCACCGAGCCGTCCCGCTGGTCGCTGACCGCTGGCGGGGCGTCGCCGCGGATACGGCGGAGTTTCTCGGAGTGCCGTCTGGCGAGGCCCCAGTCTCGATGCCGTGCGTGCTCCCGGCGGAACTGCTCATTCGCCGGAGAATAGCGACGTGACCTGGTTCGGTCACGCATGGCAGCCAACTCCGCCCTTGAAAACAATCCCAGCTGCCCCATGCATGCAATTATCTCAGAATCCGGCCGAAACCACCGCCCCGA
>NZ_JBEPDB010000116.1:0-21008 GCF_040300025.1 Dactylosporangium sp. NPDC000555
ATCCCGGTACGCCAACACCTCCGGGAAGTTGTGCCCCGTGTCCACATGCATCACCGGAAACGGGATCCGAGCCGGCGCGAACGCCTTCTCCGCCAGCCGCAACATCACGATCGAATCCTTGCCACCAGAGAACAGCAGCACCGGCCGCTCGAACTCCGCGACCACCTCACGCATGATGAACAGGCTCTCGGCCTCGAGAGCATCCAGATGGGAGACCCGGTAAGGCGCACGGCCCAACCCCTGATGAGCGGCCACTCCGCTCCGCTCCGTACCACTCACGCCGACACCTCCGCTTCGCTCCGGCAGCGGCATGAGCTGCACCTGCACCTCTGATGAGCGGCCACTCCGCTCCGCTTCGTACCGCTCACGCCGACACCTCCGCTTCGCTCCGGCAGCGGCATGAGCTGCACCCTGCACCTCTGATGAGCGGCCACTCCGCTCCGCTTCGTACCGCTCATTGGGTGGCGGGAACCTTTCAGCTGTTGATCGCGGCCAGCAGTTGCGGCGCCAATGCCTTCCGACACACCACCAGGTCGGGCAGGCGTGGGTCGGGCTGGTTGTATTCCAACGTAGTCCCGTCGATACGGGAAGCGTGTAGGCCCGTGGCGAGAGCCACAGCGACGGGCGCGGCGGAGTCCCACTCGTACTGGCCGCCGGCGTGAACGTACGCGTCGACCGCCCCGTCGATCACGGCGGCGATCTTGGCGCCGGCCGAGCCCATGGGCACGAGCTCGATCGGAAGCTTCTCCCCCAGCGCGCTGAGCAGCGCCGGCGGGCGGGTGCGGCTCGCGGCCAGCCGGATCGGCTCGCCCTGCACGCCCGGCATCGGCGGGAACGGCGGCGGCACGTCTGTGCCGAGCACGCAGTGCTGCGCGGGCAGCGCCACCGCGCCGGCGACCAGGCGTCCCGCGTAGAGCGCCACGTGGACGGCCCAGTCGGCGCGCCCCTCCTCGCCGAACTCGCGGGTGCCGTCGAGCGGGTCGACGATCCAGACCCGCTCGGCCCGCAGCCGGGCGGGGTTGTCGGCGCCCTCCTCGGAGAGCACCGCGTCGGCCGGGCGCCAGCGCTCGATCTGCTCCATCAGCAGCTCGTGCGACAACCGGTCGCCGGCCTTGCGCAGGGCGCCCGGGTCGGAATACCCCATCTCCTCGCGCAGCTTGAGCAGCAGATCGCCGGACCGCTGGGCCAGCCAGCGGGCGAACCCGCCGTCGGTGGCGGGTGGTAGGTCGGTCATTCAGTACGCTCCAGCCCCTCGGGTCACCGCGCTCAACGTCCGCAGCATGATCACCAGGTCGAGGGAAAGCGACCAGTTCTCCACATACTGCAGGTCGAGGCGGACCGCTTCGTCCCACGATAGGTCCGACCGGCCGGACACCTGCCAAAGACCGGTCATCCCGGGCCGAACGGCCAGCCGGCGCCGGGCGTCGTCCGGATACACGGCGACCTCCTCCGGCAGCGGCGGGCGCGGCCCGACCAGCGACATGCTGCCACCGATCACGTTGAGTAGCTGCGGCAGCTCGTCGAGCGAAAACTTGCGCAGAAGCCGCCCGACGCGGGTCACCCGCGGGTCGTTGCGCAGTTTGAACAGCGCGCCGTCGACTTCGTTGAGGTGCCGCAGCTCGGCGAGGCGGGCTTCGGCGTCGATGTGCATGGTACGGAACTTGAAGATCACGAACTCGTGACCGTCCTTGCCCACTCTTACCTGACGGAACAGTACCGGGCCGCGAGAGTCCACGCGAACGGCTAGTGCCAGAAAGGCCAGCAGGGGTGATACGAGCACCAGGAGTGCGGCCGCGCCCACCCGATCGACGAGGGCCTTGACCAGGCGACGGGCCCCGGTCAGGGTCGGGTGTTCGACGTGCAGCATCGGCAGGCCGTCCACCGGTCGGATGGTCGTGCGGCTGCCGGCCACATCGATCAGGGTGCTGGCCACGATCAGATCGATGTCGTCGCGCTCCAGATGCCAGGCCAGTCGTCGCAGCGCGTGACCGTCCAGCTCCGGACAGGACAGGACGAGCACGGTGTCGGCTCGGGCCTTGCGCACCGCGCCCGCGATCTCGTCGAACGTGCCCAGGATCGGGACCTCGGCGACGGTACCGGCGGTGGGCAGGCACGCGCCGACGACCTTGAGGCCGTGGTACCGCTCCCGGCACAGCTGCCGCGCCATGGCCTCGACGGCGAGCTCGTGGCCGACCACCACGACCCGGCGCATGCAGGCGCCACGCCGCTTGCGGGCGCGGTGCAGCAGCTTGCGCAGGAGGAACCGAGCGAGCAGGCACGCGAACGTCACCAGCGGCAGCGCGACGACGAACCACCCGCGGGCGATGCGGGTCTCGGTCGCGTACGCCACGAACACAGTCGCCGCGGTCAGCGCCAGTCCCGCGCGCAGGACGCGCTGATATTCGTCGGTACCGACGAACAGATAGCGCTTCTCGTAGGCCCGGTTCGCCGCGAGGCTGGCGATGAACGCGATCGGCAGGAGCGTGGACAGCAGCACGTAACGGCTGTTGTACGTCGTCAGGCCGTTGGAGAAGCGAGCCTCGAAGGCCGCGGCCCCGGCGAGCAGGCCGATGGTGAAGTCGAGGACGAGCAGCGTGCGCAGGTACCGCCCCTCCCACGCCCAGCGCGCCCGGTGCCGCGACGCCCGCCCCGCCCCGGCGCCCGGCTCGGGTGCGACCCTCGCGGGCATCGGGGTGGGCTCGGGCGGCCCGGACACGAGGGCGGCGGGCCGGCCGGGCGTCCGCACGAACGGGGTGCCGCCCCGGACGGCGTCCTCGACCTCGGCCGCCAGCTCCGGGTCCACCTCGGCGGGCGGGACCAGCCCCGGCGCGGGCGAGACCGGCGCGGCGACCTGCACCCGGGCCGACGCCGACGCCGACGGCCGGGCGGGCGGCACCTGGCGGACTGCATTGCGCGCGGGTCTGGGCCGCCGCCCCCGGGCCGGTCCGGCCGGCCGCCCGTAAACGGGGGCGGACACGATCGGTGCCACCGGGTTGGCGGCGGAAGCCAGACGACGATCCGGCTCCCCCTCGGCGGGCTTGCGCTCCTCCTCGGCGGGCGACCAGTTCTCCTCGGCGGGCGACCGCGGCCGATCGCGGCGGAGGTGAGCCGGGCGGTGAAAGCCATCCCGAGTACGTCCGCTGTCGATCGCCACGCCCGCCTCCTCAGGGGACCGCTTCTACAAACGGTGCAACCCGGAGTACAACGTGCAAGCCGGACATTCGTCACGGTGGCGCGCTGAGCCGGACGGACCGGACAGTCAGTCCGCGTGGTATCGATTCTGGGCCGGCTCCAGGCCCTGCTCGATGATCATCTCGACCGCGTCCGCGGCCCGGTCGACGAAGTAGTCGAGCTCCTTGCGCTCGACCGACGAGAAGTCGGACAGGACGAAGTCGGCGGGGTTCTGCCGGCCCGGCGGGCGGCCGATGCCGAAGCGCACCCGCAGGTAGTCCTTGCCGCCCAGCGAGCTCGACATCGAGCGCAGGCCGTTGTGGCCGCCCTCCCCGCCGCCCTGCTTCAGGCGCAGCTGCGTCCACGGGATGTCGAGCTCGTCGTGCACCGCGATGATCTGCTCCCGCGGCACCTTGTAGAACTGCGACAGGCCGGCGACCGGGCCGCCCGCCAGGTTCATGAAGGTCAGCGGCTTGACCAGGACCAGCCGGGGCCCGCCGACGCGCAGGCGCCCCTCGGCCACGTCGGCGACGACCCGGCGGTGCCGGCCGAAGCGCAGCCCGGCTCGCTCGGCGAGCAGGTCGGCGACCATGAAGCCGACGTTGTGGCGGTGGCGCGCGTACTCGGGGCCGGGGTTGCCCAGCCCGACGACGAGCCAGGGCGCGACGTCCGTCACCGGAACCTCCTCATAAGCGAAGGTCGCGGACCGCCGTTACGGCGATCCGCGACCTTCTCACGAACTACGGGCCGATCAGGCCTCGGCCGCCGCGGCCTCGGCCGCGCCTTCCTCGCCGCCCTCGGCCGCGACCGCCTGGATCGGCGCCGCGGTGACGACCGCGATGACCAGCTCGGGGTCGGCTGCGAGCTCGACGCCCGCCGGGAGCTTGACGTCGGCCGCGGTCACGTGGCTGCCCACCTCAAGGCCCTCGATCGAGGCCTCGACGTGGTCCGGCAGCTTGGTGGCGTCGGCCAGCACGGCGAGCGTGGTGCTCTCGTGCATGACGAGCGTGTCCCGGGCCGCCTCGCCGGTCAGCTGGACCGGAATGTCGACGGTGACCTTCTCGCCGCGGCGGACCACCAGCAGGTCCACGTGGTCGAAGGTGTCCTTGATCGGGTCGCGCTGGATGGCCTTCGGCAGAGCCAGCGCGGCGCTGCCGTCGGAGATCTCGATGTTGAAGACCTGGGTCATGCCGCCGTGGCGGATCGCCGCGGCGAACTCACGGGCGGGAAGGGCGATGTGACGGGGCTTCTCGCCGTGGCCGTACAGCACGGCGGGCACCTTGCCGGCCCGGCGCGTGCGACGGGCTCCACCTTTGCCGAACTCGGTGCGGGGCTCGGCGCTGATCTTTACCTCGGACACGACAAAACTCCTGATGCGGGTTGTGCGGCGGGCACCGGCCGGCGCGACCGGTAACAGTTGTCTTGGTGCGGCGCTCGGGCGAGGGGGCGCACGGGGCACAGGCCCGAAGCACCGCGTCGATCACGGAGCCCGCTCGGCCGTCATGCCGGTTCCTGTGCGATCGCCGGGGTGCTAACACCCGGCGGTCGCACAGGAACCGCATGCCAGACCCGTGGGAACACCCTCGCCGTGGCAACCGCACTAGCTTACCCGAGGCGCCGGACGCCTTCAGCACCCTCCCCGCCTGGTTGTACGGATCGCGCGCCGAGTTCGCCGAACGGCGAGGCGACCGGCACGGACCGGCGCGTGCGGGTCACGCGCCGGAGCCGGCCGGTCGCCGGACGATCAGGAAAGGCCGCCGAAGAGGGTCGTGACCGAGCCGTCGTCGAAGACCTCGCGGATGGCCCGGGCCAGCAGCGGGGCGATGGACAGCTGGGTGATCTTGTCCACCTTGCGGTCGGCCGGCAGCGGCAGCGTATTGGTCACCACGACCTCGCTGATCCGGCTGCCGTCCAACCGCTCGCAGGCGGGGTCGGAGAGCACCGGGTGGGTCGCGGCGACCACGACCTCGGCGGCGCCCTCGTTGAAGAGGATGTCGGCCGCGCTGACGATCGTGCCGCCGGTGTCGATCATATCGTCGACGATCAGGCAGACCCGGCCCTCAACCTCGCCGACGACCCGGTTCGCGACCACCTGGTTGGGCTTGCTGGGGTCGCGGGTCTTGTGGATGAAGGCGAGCGGGCAGCCGCCGAGCCGGTCGGTCCACCGCTCGGCGACCCGCACCCGGCCGGAGTCGGGTGCGACGACCGTGATCGGGCGGCCCGCATACTTGGCCTCGATGTGGTCGGCCAGCGCGTTCATCGCGAACAGGTGGTCGACCGGCCCGTCGAAGAAGCCCTGGATCTGGGCCGTGTGCAGGTCGACGGTGAGGATGCGGTTGGCGCCCGCGGTCTTGAGCAGGTCGGCGATCAGGCGGGCCGAGATCGGCTCGCGGCCGCGGTGCTTCTTGTCCTGCCGGGCGTACGGGTAAAAGGGCAGGACCACGGTGATGCGCTTCGCGGATCCGCGCTTGAGCGCGTCCACCATGATCAGCGTCTCCATCAGCCAGTCGTTGATCGGCGAGACCATCGACTGGACGACGAACGCGTCGGAACCGCGGACTGACTCGCGGTACCGGATGAAGATCTCGCCGCTGGCGAAGTCGTAGGCGTCCATCGGGGTCGGATCGACCCCGAGCACGGCGCCGATCTCCTCAGCCAGCGCGGGGAATCCCCGGCCGGAGAAGAGCATGAGGTTCTTGCGGTTCTCCGAAGTGATGCTGGCCATTTGGGGTCGCCCGCTCCTGATCTCGTCGTTGCGCTCATTCTTCGTCGTGGGGCGGGGCCTCGACCACTTGACCGGCTCCGACGTGGTTTTCTTCACGACCGGCGGTCTCCAGGGCGGCGCGGGCCGCCTCGGCCGCGGCGGTGCCGGTCCGCCTACGCTCCACCCAGCCCTCGATGTTGCGCTGCTGGGCCCGGGAGACGCCGAGCGCGCCCGGCGGCACGTCCTTGATGATGATGCTGCCGGCCGCGGTGTACGCGCCGTCGCCCACGTGGACGGGGGCGACGAACATGTTGTCGGCCCCGGTGCGGGCGTGCGCGCCGATCACCGAGCGCTGCTTGCGCACACCGTCGTAGTTGACGAAGACGGTGGCCGCGCCGATGTTCGTGTGCTCGCCGATGGTGGCGTCGCCGACGTACGACAGGTGCGGCACCTTCGCGCCCTCGCCCAACTCGGCGGCCTTGGTCTCCACGAACGTGCCGATCTTCGACTTGCGACCGAGCCGGGAGCCGGGGCGCAGGTAGGCGAACGGCCCGACGGAGGCCTGCGGCCCGATCTCGGAGGACACCGCGTGGGTGCGCACGACCGCCGCGCCCGGGCCGACGACCACGTCGATGAGCGAGGTGTCCGGGCCGACGATGGCGCCCTCGCCGACGCTGGTCGCCCCGCGCAGGTGGGTGTTGGGCTCGACGACCGCGTCGCGCTCGAGCGTGACGGTCACGTCGATCCAGGTGGTGGCCGGGTCGGTGATGGCCACCCCGGAGCGCATCCACTCGTCGTTGATCCGGTCGCGCATGATCGCCCGCAGGCCGGCCAGCTCGGCGCGGTCGTTGGCGCCGAGGGTCTCGGTGGCGTCGGGGGCGCGGTGCGCGACGATCGGCGCGCCGGACGCGGCCAGCAGGCCGATGACGTCGGTGAGGTACTCCTCACCCTGGTCGTTGTCCGTGGAGAGCTTGCCGAGCATCTCCCGCAGCGCGGACGCCTCGAAGACGTACGCCCCGGAGTTGATCTCGCGGATCGCCCGCTGGGCCGGCGTCGCGTCGCGTTCTTCCACGATCGCGGCGAACTCTCCGCCCCGGCTGCGCACGATGCGCCCGAGGCCGGTCGGGTCGTCGACCTCGGCGGTCAGCACGGTGGCCGAAGCCTTGGTGTTCTCGTGGGTGTGGACCAGCGCGGCGAGCGTGTCGGCGCGCAGCAGCGGGATATCGCCGTTGAGCACGACCACGGTGCCGGTCAGGTCGGGATTGGCCTCCAGGGCGATGCGCACCGCATGCCCGGTCCCCCGCCGCTCGGCCTGGGTGACGGATGTCGCCGCGGGCGCGACCCGGGCCAGGTGCTCACGGACCTGATCTCCCCCGTGTCCCACCACCACGCTAACGGTCCCACTATCCAGAAACGGCTCCGCGGCGGCCAGCACGTGCCCGAGCAGCGTGCGCCCGAGCAGGGGATGCAGGACTTTGGGAACCGACGACTTCATCCGCTTGCCTTCGCCGGCGGCCAGGATGATCACGTTTCTCACGGAGGGCTCCTCGACGGTGTCGGTGCGCCTCATCGTAGTCAGGTGGCTGGGGTGCCTGGATTCGAACCAGGACTGCGAGGCTCCAAAGGCCTGCGGGCTGCCGTTACCCCACACCCCATTACGCCGCACCCGAAGCCTAACTTGCGCGTCGATCCCTTTTGCCCGCAGGGCGCCCCACTCGGTCCGCGCCCGGATTCGCCCGGCCGCGCCGGACGACGATCTGATGAAGATCACACCAAGCGAGGGGTAATCGGCTTGACACGAGCTTCGTATAGTCAACCTACGCCTCCGTAAGTTACGGTGACGTAGGCGTAGCCCCCGCCCGGCGACGATTCCCCCTGAGAGGTGCCATGTCCGTATCGGTCCTTGATCCAGCGCCCTTCGAGAGCCCCGACCGCGGGCCGAAGCCGCTCACCGAGGGCAAGCAGCACCCCGGCATCATCGTGGCACTGTGGGGCTTCGTGATCGTGCCGTTCGTCGCGCTGATCGCCGCCGTCCCCATCGCCTGGGGCTGGGGGCTGAGCTGGCTCGACGTCGTCCTCGGCCTGATCTTCTACGTCATCGGCGGCCTGGGCATCGGGACCGGTTTCCACCGCTACCTCACCCACGGCTCCTTCAAGGCCAACCGCGGCCTGCGCATCGCGCTGACGCTCGCCGGCAGCACCGCGATCGAGGGCAACCCGACGCAGTGGGTCGCCGACCACCGCCGCCACCACGCCTACTCCGACCGCGAGGGTGACCCGCACTCGCCGTGGCGCTTCGGGGAGTCGTTCGGCGGCCTGGTCAAGGGCCTGTTCTACGCGCACGTCGGCTGGCTGTTCTTCCGCGAGCTGTCCAACCGCGAGCGTTTCGCCCCCGACCTGATGGCCGACAAGGACATCCGCGTCATCGACAAGCTGTTCCCGGTGATCGTCATCCTGTCGGCGACGCTGCCCGCGATCATCGCCGGCCTGGTCACCTGGTCGTGGCAGGGCGCGCTGTCCGCGTTCTTCTGGGCCGGCCTGGTCCGCATCGGCCTGCTGCACCACGTCACCTGGTCGATCAACTCGATCTGCCACGTCTACGGCGAGCGACCGTTCGAGACCCGCGAGGGCGACCGGGCGAGCAACTTCTGGCCGCTGGCGATCCTGTCCTTCGGCGAGAGCTGGCACAACCTGCACCACGCCGACCCCACCTGCGCCCGCCACGGGGTGGACAAGGGACAGATCGACATCAATGCCCGGCTGATCTGGATCTTCGAGAAGCTGGGCTGGGCGACCGACATCCGCTGGCCCAAGCGAGACCGGCTCGACGCCAAGCGGGTGGCGGCTGGCACGATGAACGGGTGACCGACCGCCCGGAAGATCTCGAGCAACCGCGGCCACCCATACCGCCGCCGTCGATCTCGACCAAGTCGCGGGTGCGGATGTCCTCCGCACAGCGCCGCGAGCAGCTGATCTCGATCGGCCGTGCCCTGTTCGCCGAGCGGGGCTTCGACGCCACCTCCATCGAGGAGGTGGCGTCGCGGGCGAAGGTCTCCAAGCCGGTGGTGTATGAGCACTTCGGCGGCAAGGAGGGCCTCTACGCGGTGGTCGTCGACCGGGAGGTCCGCTCGCTGCTCGACCGGATCACCAACGCGCTCACCGCCGGCCATCCGCACGAGCTGCTCGAACAGGCGGCGCTGGCCCTGCTGGACTACATCGAGGCGGAGACCGACGGCTTCCGGGTCCTGGTGCGGGAGTCGCCGGTCATGTCCACGACCGGCAACTTCATGAGCGTGCTCAACGACGTGGCCCACCAGGCCGAGCACATCCTCGGCTCGGAGTTCAAGCGCCGCGGCTTCGACCCGAAGCTCGCCGAGCTGTATTCCCAGGCCCTCGTCGGCATGGTCGCGCTGACCGGCCGCTGGTGGCTGGAGGTGCGCAAGCCCAAGAAAGAGGTCGTGGCCGCGCACCTGGTCAACCTGGCGTGGAACGGCCTGTCCAACATGGAGGGCAAGCCCACCCTGGTCACCCGCCTCGGGAAGTGAAGAACGGCGCCACCGAGGCACGAACAGCGCGAGGCCCGGTCCCTGGGGACCGGGCCTCGAAGGTATGTGCCGCTTACGCGGCGCGCGGGCCGTGCCGGTAGTCCTCCTCGGCCTTCGCGGCCGAGGAGGGGCCGACCCGGTCGTAGAGGCTCGCGACGCCGACGACGCTGGCCAGGATGAACGTGACGATCACGTTGACCATCGAGAAGGCGAAGACGTTCGCCTCGGTCTGCAGAACCCCCAGCGACCCCATCCCGACGATCGTCAGGACGATGCCGGCCAGCTGGTTGATCTGGTGAGCCACGTTGCGTCCGATGATGTTCGCGCCGAGCACGACCACGCCGGCGACGATCGACAGCACCGCGAACGCCGGGTTGGTGCGCAGGCCGAGCACCCATTCGGCGTCGTCGCGGGTGAAGAACGTGGCACCGGAGGTCTGCACGAAGCCGACCACGCCGAAGACCAACATGTAGAGGCCCGCCACCCCGGCGAGCAGCCGGTACAGCGGCCGGAGGTGGTGGTTGATCGGAAAGTGAGCGGCCATGGGTCAATCCTAAGATGACCTCACCCGGCGATCTCGGCCAGGGCGAGCCATTGCTCCTCGATATCGGCTTTCTCCTGCTGTACCGCGCGCAGCGCAGCGTCCAGTTCCGTGATCTTCGCGTAGTCGGTGGCGTGCTCGGCGAGCTGCGCGTGCAGCGCCTCCTCCTTCTGGGCGAGGCGGTCCATGCTGCGCTCCAGCTTGGCCAGCTCCTTCTTCGCCGCGCGCTGGTCCTTCTCGGAGGCGCGCAGGTCCGGCGCCCGATCGGCGGGCGCGGCCCCCGCCCCGGACTTGGGCGCGGGCGCGGCGGCGAAGCCCTCGGAGTCCGACACGTGCGCCAGGTACTCGTCCACGCCACCTGGCAGGTGGACCAGCCGGCCGTCGCCGTACATGCCGTAGACGGTGTCGGCGACCCGCTCGACGAGGTACCGGTCGTGGCTGGCCACCACGAGCGTGCCCGGCCACGTGTCGAGCAGGTCCTCGAGCGCGGCGAGCGTATCGATGTCCAGGTCGTTGGTCGGCTCGTCGAGCAGCAGCACGTTAGGCTCGGTGGCCAGCAGCCGCAGCAGCTGCAGCCGGCGCCGCTCGCCGCCGGAGAGGTCGGCGACCGGGGTCCAGACCCGCGGGCCGGTGAAGCCGAACACCTCGGCCAGCTGCGCCGCCGACAGCTCGCGGTCGCCGAGCCGGACCCGCTTGGCGACCTCCTCGACCGCCTCCAGCAGCCGCCGCCCGTTGGGCAGCTCGTGCAGCTCCTGGGACAGGAACGCCGGGCGGACCGTGGTGCCGCGCAGCACCCGGCCGCCGTCGGGCTCGCGGAGGTCGGCGAGCACGCGCAGCAGCGTGGTCTTGCCGGCCCCGTTCGCGCCGAGCACGGCGATACGGTCGCCCGGTCCGACGATCCAGTTGGTGTCCTCGAGCAGGGTCCGCCCGCCGGCCTCCAGCCGAAGCCCCTCCAGCTCGTACACCTGCTTGCCCAGCCGGGTCACGGCGAGGCGCTGCAACGACACGGTGTCGCGGGCGGGCGGGACGTCGGCGATGAGCGCGTTGGCCGCGTCGATGCGGAACTTCGGCTTGCTGGTGCGGGCCGGCGGGCCGCGGCGCAGCCAGGCGATCTCCTTGCGCAGCAGGTTCTGCCGGCGCGCCTCGGTCTCGGCGGCGACCCGGACCCGCTCGGCCCGCGCGAGGGTCCAGGCCGCGTAGCCGCCCTCGTAGGAGCGCACGGTCGCGTCGGCGACCTCCCAGGTATTGCTGCACACCTCATCGAGGAACCACCGGTCGTGAGTGACCACGATGAGCGCGCCCCGCCGCCGCAGCAGGTGCCGCGCCAGCCAGGAGATGCCGGCCACGTCGAGGTGGTTGGTGGGCTCGTCCAGGATGAGCAGGTCGGCCGGGCGCACCAGCAGCGCGGCCAGCGCGACGCGGCGCCGCTCGCCGCCGGACATCGGGCCGACGGGGGCGTCGAGGCCCAGGTGCGGCATGCCGAGGCCGTTGAGCACGGTGCGCACGCCCGCGTCGCCGGCCCACTCGTGCTCCGCGGCGAATCCGGCGGGCAGCCACGCCGAGCCGACGATGACGTCCCGGACCGTCGCCGTGGGCGGCAGGTCGAGGCGCTGCGGGAGGGCCGCCACCCGCAGGTCGCGGCGGTGGGTGACGCGGCCGGAGTCCGGCTCCTCGGCCTTGGTGAGCATGCGCAGCAGGGTGGTCTTGCCCGCGCCGTTGAGCCCGACGATGCCGATCCGGTCGCTGTCGTCGATGCCGAGCGACACCTCGTCGAAGATGCGGCCGGCGGGGTACGCCTTGGAAACCTTGTCCAGGTTGACGATGTTGGCCATCTACAGCACCCTCGCGCCGGGAACGGGGCCGGCGGCGGTGCGCACGGCGCGGCAGCACTCGCGCGCCTCGAGCTCGGCGGCAAGCAGCGCGGCGTGGCGGGCGTCCTCGGCCAGGAACACACAGGTCGGCCCGGAGCCGGAGATCATGCCGGCCACCGCGCCGGCGTCGAGCCCGGCGTCGAGCACCTGCTGTAGCTCCGGGCGCAGGTGCAGGGCCGCGGCCTGCAGGTCGTTGGCGAGCTCGCCGGCCAGGACCTCGGGGTCACGCTGGCGCAGCGCGGCCATCAGCCCGTCGGGCGGGCCGGCGCTGGTGCGCCCGCCGAGCTCGTCGAAGGCCCGATACACCACCGGCGTGGACAACCCCTCGTCGGCGACCGCGAGCACCCAGTGCCACGCGTGCCCGCCGGTCAGGATCGGGCTCACCAGCTCGCCCCGGCCGGTGCCCAGTGCGGTGCCGCCGAGCACCAGGAACGGGACGTCCGAGCCGAGCGTCGCCGCGACGGTGGCCAGGTCGTCGCGGGAGAGCCCGGTGCCCCACAGCTGGTCGCAGGCCACGAGCGCGGCGGCCGCGTCGGCGCTGCCCCCCGCGAGCCCGGCGGCGACCGGGATCTGCTTCTTCAGGTGCAACCGGGCATGCGGGTCGTGACCGGTCTCGGCGGCCAGGGCCCGGACCGCGCGCATGACGAGGTTGTCCTCGCCCAGGGACAGCTCGCCGGTGCCCTCGCCCTCCATGGTGAGCGTCAGCGTGTCGCCCCGGCGCGCTGTGATCTCGTCGTAGAGGCCGATCGCGTGATACACCGTGGTCAGTTCGTGGTAGCCGTCCGGGCGCGACGGGCCGACGTGCAGATGGAGGTTGATCTTCGCGGGCACGCGGACCCGCACCGGTCCATGCGCGGCCAGGCGCGGCCGGTCGAACTCCTCGTCCTCGGAGAAGAGCGGCTCGGTCACTGCTGCACCCTACCCGGACGCCTCCGCTCGGCGTCGCTGGCTCGCGATGCGCGTGAAGTCATCCACTATGAGCTGCTCCCCGCGCAGGCCGGGGTCGATTCCGGCGGCGCGAAGGATCCGCTCGGCCTCCGGCGGCCCCCCGGCCCAGCCGGCGAGGGCCGCGCGCAGCGTCTTGCGCCGCTGGGCGAACGCGGCGTCGACGACGGCGAAGGTTTCCGCTCTATCGGGATTCACCGTGTCCCGGACGGTAAATCCGACCAGACCCGACTCGACGTTCGGCACCGGCCAGAAGACCGAGGCGGGCACCCGCCCGGCCTGGCGCGCTGTCGCGTACCAGGCAAGTTTCACGCTCGGTATGCCGTAGGTCCGCGACCCGGGCCCGGCGGTGAGCCGGTCGGCGACCTCCTTCTGCACCATCACCAGCCCGCGCCGCAGCGTGGGCACGGTGGCCAGCAGGTGCAGCACGACCGGGACGGCGACGTTGTACGGCAGGTTCGCCACCAGCGCCGTCGGCCGGAGCCCGCCGAGGTCCACCCGCAGCGCGTCCCCGGCCACGACGGTCAGGCGATCGGCGTGCTCGGGCGCGTACTTTCCGACCGTCTCCGGCAGCGCCTCGGCCAGCGGCGGATCGATCTCGACCGCGCACACCGGGTTGCCGTGCTCCAGCAGCGCCAGGGTCAGCGACCCGAGCCCCGGCCCGACCTCCAGCACGACGTCGTCCGGCACGAGCTCGGCGGCCCGCACGATCCGGCGCACGGTGTTGGGGTCGTGCACGAAGTTCTGCCCGAGCTGCTTGGTGGGGCGGATGCCGAGCCGCTCCGCGAGTTGCCGCACGTCGGCCGGCCCGAGGAGGGTCACGACCAACGTCCGAAGGCTCGTTCCCCGTTGGCCGAGATCGCGGCGCAGAGGGCGTCGAGGTCGTGCCCGGTGACCTCGGCCAGCGCGCGCACGGTCAGCGGGATGAGATACGAGGCGTTGGGGCGGCCGCGGTACGGCATGGGCGTCAGAAACGGCGCGTCGGTCTCGACCAGCAGCCCGTCCAGCGGGGTGATCGCCGCCGCCCGGCGCAGGTGCGCGGCGTTGCCGAAGGTGACGGTGCCCGCGAAGCTCAGCAGGAAGCCCCGATCGAGGCACTCCCGGGCGAACTCCTCGTCGCCGGAGAAGCAGTGCATGACGACCTGGTCGGGCGCGCCCTCCTCGTCGAGCACGGCGAGCACCTCGTCGTGGGCGTCGCGATCGTGGATGACCAGCGTCTTGCCGTGCCGCTTGGCGATCGCGACGTGCGCGCGGAAGCTCTCGTGCTGCGCCTTGCGCCCCTCCTCGCCGGTGCGGAAGTAGTCCAGGCCGGTCTCGCCGATGCCGCGCACCCGCGGGTGGGCGGCGAGCCGCTCGATCTCGCGCAGCGCGCCGTCGAGGTCGGCCAGCCGGGGCGCCTCGTTGGGGTGCAGGGCCACCGTGGCGAGGACCGCCGGGTGGCGCTCGGCGACCTCGACGCCCCAGCGGGACGACTCGACGTCCACGCCGACCTGCACGAGCCGGTCGATCCCGGCCGTGGTGGCCAGCGCGACGGCGTCCTCGACGCTCGCCGGGCCGCCCGCGCCGTCATCCTCGAGCGTGATGTCGATGTGGGTGTGACTGTCCGGCACCGCGACCGGCAGCGGCTCGGGGGCCGGGGGAAACGTGCCCGCACGACTGTGTCTTCTCGCACTCATCGGGGTTAAGCATGCCACCCTCGGTTCGTCGTTCACGCTACGTTCACCTCCTGACAACCACCCGGCCCTAGCGTCCCAAAAGTGACGGCAATCGGACACGCGGAAGGGTCCGCGACCCGCAGCGTGACGATCGACGGGGTCGCCTATCCGGCCGAGGAGATCGCACAGGGCGCGGCATACGAGGTGTACGCCACGCACGCGGCCCCCGGCTTCCTGCCCAACCCCCGGCCGGGTGCCCAATGGCCGTACCGCCGCTTCGTCCACGCCACGGAGGTCGCCTCGGCCCTCGACGGGCTGGAGGACGAGCCGCTGCTGATGCCGGTCACCCGCACGCTGGACTGGGCGACCGTCCACCGGCTGAGCCAGACCCCGTCGGCCGCCGCCGCGCTGGCCCCGATCCGCCGCACCGCCGCCGTGCGCCGGGGCACCCGCATGATCAAGTTCCTCTCCGGCCGGCAGCTGCAGGGCTACCTCAAGGGCTGGCCGATCAGCGGCTTCTGCTACCGCGCCTTCGACGTCGCCCACCTGCGCACCCCGGAGGACCTGGCGATCCTGTCCAGCGAGTCCACCGAAGACGTCGTCTTCGCGGTGCGCTGGCGTGCCGTGGACGCCCACGACTACGACGTGCCACTCGCCGACACCTACGCCGGGCTCGTCACGATGCCACCGCACGACCGCCTCGGCCCGCCGGTGATCGGCACCGGCTTCGCGCCCAGCGGCCGGCACATCGTCCCCGAGTTCGTCACCGCCGACCTGGCCGAACTGCCGGTACCGGCGAACACCTCGCTCGTGGCGTACACGGGCGACGGAACCGAGGTCACGCTGTACACGTATCTGCCGGAGCAGCGCGCGTGGAGCCGCATGCACGGGCCGCAGTGGCGCCACCTGCTGCCGAGCCAGTCCGACCAGGAGTATTTCCCGGTCAACCCGCCGATGACCCGATACGTCGGGACCTATCGCGACAACGTCTTCGAGGCGATCGTCGACCCGCCGGGCGAGTTCCGCGTCGCGGCGAAGACCCGGGCCGCGCGGTACCCCCTGGAAACCCTGGCCCGCCGCGTACCTCGAGCAACCTGGCGCGACGCGCGCTGCACCGTTCTCCGGCAGGAGGGCGACTGGCTGCGGCTACGGTTGTCCCGGCCGGACGGAGACCAGGTCGCGCGGCTCGGGGCGCACTGCGTCGAGCGGGGGCTGTACGAGGCTTGGGCGCCGGTCAGTGAGGTCGTCGACGCGCATGAGAGCGACCACTGGTATCAGCTGTAGTGCGGTGTCGCCCGCGGACGGCTTTGCCTGGGGAGCGGTTGGCCGAATTCGCCTGAAATTCAGCCGGCGCTCCCCAGACGTGCCCGCGTGCTAGGCCTGTAGGCGGGCCAGTTCCTCATCGACGATGGACTCGTCGAGTTTGCGGAAGACGGGGGTGGGCGGGGCCAGCTCGGTACCGGGGGCGATCGGTGTGTGCTCCCACTTGGCGCCCTGCGTGTAGTCGCCCATCAGGACCGGATACGTCCTGCCGTTGTCCAGGTCCTCGACCTCGCGGATCTCGGGCATCGGGGCGTGCACACCGGTGCCGCCCAGCAGCTCGTGGATGCGCTGCGCGGCGTGGGGCAGGAACGGCGTCAGCAGCGTGTTGCAGTCCTTCACGGCCTGCAGGGCCACGTGCAGGACCGTGCCCATACGGGCCTTGTCGTCCTTGAGTTTCCACGGCGCCTGGTCGGAGAAGTACTTGTTGACCTCGCCGACGACGCGCATCGCCTCGGTGATGGCGGCCTTCTGGCGGTGCTTGGCCAGCAGCTGGCCGACCGAGTCGAAGCCGGACCGCACGCTCGCCAGCAGCGCGGTGTCCTCGGCGGTCAGCTCGCCGGCCGCGGGGATCTCGCCGAAGTTCTTCGCGGCCATCGAGATCGAACGGTTGACCAGGTTGCCCCAGCCGGCCACGAGCTCGTCGTTGTTGCGCCGGCGGAACTCCGACCAGGTGAAGTCGGTGTCGTTGGACTCGGGACCCGCGACGGCGATGAAGTAGCGCAGGGCGTCGGCGTCGTAGCGCTCCAGGAAGTCGCGCACGTAGATGACGACCCGGCGGGAGGACGAGAACTTCCGGCCCTCCATCGTGAGGTACTCCGAAGAAACAACCTCGGTGGGCAGGTTGAGCGCGCCCAGCGACTGCGGATTCGGCCCCGAGTAGCCGAGCAGGATCGACGGCCAGATGACCGAGTGGAAGACGATGTTGTCCTTGCCCATGAAGTAATACCCCTGGGCCTGCGGGTCCTGCCACCACTTGCGCCACGCCTCGGGGTCGCCGGAGCGGCGGGCCCACTCGATCGAGGCCGACAGGTAGCCGATAACCGCGTCGAACCACACATAGATCCGCTTGTCGCCGCGGTCCTTCCAGGCCTCCAGCGGGATCGGCACGCCCCACTCGAGGTCCCGGGTGATCGCCCGGGGCTGCAGGTCGTCGATCAGGTTCTGGGAGAACTTCAGCACGTTGGGGCGCCAGCCCTCGCGGGTGTCGAGCCAGGCGTTGAGCTGGTCGGCGAAGGCCGGCAGGTCGAGGAAGAAGTGCTCGGTCTCCACGAACTCCGGCGTCTCACCGTTGATCTTCGACCGGGGATTGATCAGCTGGTCGGGATCGAGCTGGTTGCCACAGTTGTCGCACTGGTCGCCGCGGGCGCTGTCGTAGCCGCAGATCGGGCAGGTGCCCTCGATATAGCGGTCGGGCAGCGTGCGCCCGGTCGACGGCGAGATCGCGCCGAGCGTGGTCTTGGCGATGATGTAGCCGTTGTCGTACAACCCCTGGAAGAGCTCCTGCACCACCTGGTAGTGGTTGGCGGTGGTGGTGCGGGTGAACAGGTCGTAGGACAGGCCGAGTCCGTGCAGGTCCTCGACGATGACCCGGTTGTAGCGGTCGACCAGCTCGCGCGGGGTCACGCCCTCGGCGTCGGCCTGGACCTGGATCGGCGTGCCGTGCTCGTCGGTGCCCGACACCATCAGCACGTCGTGCCCGGCCATCCGCATGTAGCGGCTGAAGACGTCGGAAGGCACCCCGAATCCGGACACGTGACCGATGTGGCGCGGCCCGTTGGCATAGGGCCAGGCGACCGCGGCGAGAACACGACTCATGACGTGCAAGCGTAGTGAACCGCCCCGCTGTTCGGCGAACAGGATGGTTTCTCCCGACACGCGATCGACGTCCGAAACGTATGCGATCACCCGTTGTCCAATGAAAACGTGAGTGAGCAGCCAGTTCGGCGGGGATGGCGCGGCGAGGCCGCGGGGATTCCGCCGGTTCGCATCCCGGTCCCGTCCGTCGCCGCAGCGCCCGCCTCTCCGGCCGGGGCGAGGGCCGAACCGCCGGCCGCCGAGCCGCGGGAGGAGTTTCCGCTGTGGCCCATGACCGGCGCTGTCGCCCTGCACGAGACGCCGGCGCCGGTCGGGACGCCCGCCGTCATCGACGCCCCGGCGCACGAGGCGGGCCGGACCGCGGTCCTTGACCATCTCGCCGCGCGCCCGGAGCCCAGACGACCCAAGCCAGGACGGGCCGAGCACGGACGGCCCAAGCCCGGACGGTCCGAGCGCTGGGGATCAGAGAACGGTCGGCCCGAGCCCGGACAGCCCGAGCCCGGACGGGCCGAGCACGAACGGGCCGAGGATGGACGGGCCGAGGATGTTCGGGCGGAGAACGCTCGGGCGGAGCCGTGGCCGCTGCCTGTCATGCGGGCGGCGCGCCAGCCGCGCGACGAGCGCCGGGCCGCACCCGTCCCACGGCGCCCACGGCGGATCCGGCCGGCGCGCGGGCCGCTGGCCGGCCTGAGCGCGATGCTGCTCGTCGCGGCGCTGACCGGCTTCTTCGCGTGGACGAGCGCCGAGCCGTTCTGGCTGGACATGGGTCATGCGGTGCGCGGTACGGCGGAGGTCACCTCCTGCAAGGGCTCCGGCGTGCTGCGGCACTGCCTGGCCGACTTCGCCGCGCCGGGGCACGAGCCGGTCGGCGGCGCGCGGCTCATGGGCCTTGACGAGGCGCCCGGCGCGTCGGTGGCCGCCGCGATGGTGCCCGGCGGCCGGGTCGCCTACGCCGGCGACCCGGCCGGGCTGCGGGTGCGGTGGGCGGTCGGGCTGGGTCTGGTCGCGCTGTGCGGCATCGCCCTGGCGTGGCTCACCGGCGCGTGGCGCTTCGCCCGGCTGCGGGACCGCCTGGCCGCCTGGGCGCTGACCGCCGCCGCGCCCTTGATCCTGGGCGTGGGCATCGTCCTGGCCGCCCGCTGAGGCCCGACCGGCCGCAACAAGCTGACCGCCACCGCACCCCTGGTCCTGGCCATGGGCATCGCCACTGGCCACCCCCTGAGGCCCCCGCCGCGACAAGCTGACCGCCACCGGGCCCGTTACCTGGTCCCGGCCGTGGGCATTGCCCCTGACCGCCCAATGAGCCGGCCGCAACCACATGGGAGGGCGCCCACGACACCTACTTGTGGGCGATCACGGCCGCGTAGACCTCCCGCTTGGCCAGGCCGTGGCGCTTGGCCACCTCCAGCGTCGCCTGTTTGCGGTCCGCGCCGGCGGCGACCAGGGCGGCCACCTCCGCGGCCAGCGCCGCGTCGGACGGGCGCTCGGCGGTGACCGGCGGCGCGCCCGCCACCACCAGCGTGATCTCGCCGCGGGCCGTCTCGGCGTCGGCGGCCAGCAAGGCCAGCGTGCCGCGGCGGATCTCCTCGTACGTCTTCGTGAGCTCGCGGCACAGCGCGGCCGGGCGGTCATCGCCGAAGGCCAGCGCCATGTCCTGCAGTGTGTCGGCGATGCGGTGCGGCGACTCGAAGAAGACGAGCGTGCGCGGCTCGTCGGCGAGCGAGGCGAGGTAGGCGCGGCGCTCCCCCGGCTTGCGCGGCGGGAAGCCCTCGAAGCAGAACCGGTCGCAGGGCAGGCCGGAGACCGCGAGCGCGGTGACCACCGCGCTCGGGCCGGGGGCCGCGGTCACCGGCACGCCGCGGGCGATCGCCGCGCGAACCAGACGGAAGCCGGGGTCCGAGACGCTCGGCATGCCGCCGTCGGTGACCACGGCAACGGTCAAGCCCTGGGCCAGCAGGTCGGCCAGTTCGGGGGTGCGCCGGTCCTCGTTACCCTCGAAGTAGCTCACCAGCCGGCCGGTGATCTCCACCCCCAGGTGCTGGGCGAGGCGGCCCAGCCGGCGGGTGTCCTCGGCGGCGATCACGTCGGCCGTCGCTAGTATCTCACGCAGGCGCGGCGACGCATCGTCAGGATTTCCCAGCGGCGCTCCGAGCAGAATCAATGACACATGTGCGATGGTGGCATCCCGCCCCCTACGATCGCCCAATGACCTCGGGTGTCCTGACGCAAGCAAGCGAGCCGGAGAGCCCCGCCGTCGCGCCCGTGCGCGCGGTGCCCGACATCGTCCGCCGCCGGCTCGCCCCGCCGCCGCGCGGAGGCCGCAACTTCTGGCTTGTCGCGGCGCTGATCACCGGCCTCGGACTGCTCGTGCGCATGGTCAACCTCGGGCACCCGAAGACAGTGATCTTCGACGAGGTCTACTACGCCAACGAGGCCTGGGATCTCCTGCAGCGCGGCGTCGAGTGGAACCCCGAGGACAACACGCCGCAATATGTCGTCCATCCGCCGCTGGGCAAGTGGATGATCGGGGTCGGCGAGCAGATCTTCGGGTACAACTCCTTCGGCTGGCGGATCTCGGCCGTCACGGTCGGCGTCATCTCGATCCTGCTGATCATCATCGCCGCGTACCGCTTGTTCCGGTCCCCGATCCTGGCCGGCGCGGCCGGGCTGCTGATGTCGCTGGACGGCATGCACTTCGTGCTCTCGCGCGTGGCCCTGCTGGACATCTTCCTGATGTTCGGGATCGTGGTGGCGTTCTTCTTCCTGGTGCTCGACCGCGAGCAGCGCCGGGCCCGGCTGCTGAAACTGCTGGAGGGCGGCTTCGACCCGGAGAAGCCGGGCGCGCGGCTGAAGCTCGGCTTCCGGTGGTACCGCCTGCTGTGCGCCATCTCGCTCGGCCTGGCCTGCGGCGTCAAGTGGAGCGCCGTCTACTACGTGCTGGTCTTCGCCGTCGCGATGGTGCTGTTCGACATGAGCGCCCGCCGCACCGCCGGGTTCAAGCGCTGGGTCGCCGAGGGGATCTGGGGCGACGGCGCCGGATGGTTCCTGGCCACGTTCGCCATCGCCGGAATCGTGTACATCAACTGCTGGTGGGGCTGGTTCCTGTCGGACAACGGCTATTTCCGGCACTGGTACGCCGAGACCAACGGCCTGCCGCACGACCGCCTCATCGACCCGCTGGTGAACCTGTTCCACTACCACGAAGAGGCGTACAAGTTCCACACCGGGCTCAGCACAAAGCACCAGTACCAGTCCTGGCCGTGGCAGTGGCTGTTGCTGGGCCGCCCGGTGGCGTTCCACTGGGACCCGAACGGGCAGTGCGGCGCCGCCAGCTGCGCCTCGGAGATCCTGCTGCTCGGCACGCCGCTGCTGTGGTGGTCGTTCCTGCCGGCGCTCGTGGCGCTCGGCTGGCTCGGGTTCGCCCGCCGCGACGGCCGC
>NZ_JBEPDB010000117.1:0-20951 GCF_040300025.1 Dactylosporangium sp. NPDC000555
CGACAAGGCCGGTCACCCTCCGCGGGTGACCGGCCCTTTCGCCGTTTGGCCCGGTGTCCTTGGCACCGCGGACCCGGCAGGGGCGGGGCCGCCCTTCAGGCAGGCCCCGGCCCGGTCACTCACGGGAGGAACGGTCGCGCGTTGCACGGACCGGAGTCATATGGCTCTGCCACGTCACGCGAAAGGGCGAACGCGGGCGGGAACCACCACGGCGGCGGCGCGGTTCGGGGCATCATGTCCGGTTATGCGCCGACATCGACGGTTGTTGCTGTGTGCCGGGCTTGCCGCTTTCGTCGTCGCCGCCGGGCTGGTCGGGCATCGGGCGGTCGCACCACGCGAGCACCGGGCGGCCGAGCCGGCGATCGGGACCTCGGCCGCGGCGCCGCCCGAGTCCAGCTCGGCTCCGGCGGCCGCTTCGAGCGCGCCGCCACAGACGTCGGCCAGTGCACAGAGTAAGCGCGAAATCACCGTCCGGTACACGTTCGACGACGGCCTCGCCGGCGACGTCAGCGACGTCGACGGGCGGCTCCCATTGCGGGTCCGGCGAGTTGAGGGCGGCGACCTCGCCTCCGTGCCGCACAACGGCGGGCTCGCGGTGCGCTTTCCGGCACTCTGTGAGCATTACGGTGCGGAGAGTTGCGCACGAGCCATCCTGCAGAGCGGGCCGGCCGGGTTTCTCAATCCGGGGCGCGCGGAGTTCAGCTACGGCGCGAGTGTTCTCGTCCGGCCCGACGAGACTTCCAAGGGCGCCAATGTTGTGCAAAAAGGGTTCTCGATCGGCGACAGCCAGTTCAAGCTCCAGGTCGACGGCATGGCCGGCCGGCCGAGTTGCGTGATTGTCGGCACCGGCTCGCCTACCATTTTTGTAGCGCTGGCATCGCGGTCCGTCGCCGACGGGAGGTGGCACCGGATCGCGTGTTCACGCGGTAACGCGCTGCTCACGGTGGCCATCGACGGGGTCGAGGTGGGACGGATCGCAATTCCCTCGTCACTGTCCATAGTGAATGACGATCCGCTGCGTATTGGCGGCAAGGGAACGAGCGCGAACAACGATCAGTTCGTCGGGGTAATCGACGACGTGTACGTCACTCGAATTGCGTGACCTTTTGGCATAAATCGGACAACAATCAAGCATTGACTTGAACCTGGGAACCGGCCCCCCTTAACGTGAATTCCCGTCGGCTGGATGTCCGCGCCCGCCACGGGCGCGCCAGGCGGCACCGCCGAGTCGATTTCCGAGCCGGGGACCCACGCGTCAACCTGGGGTGAATCCGCGAACTTGTGCGCGGTAGGGCGACCTTCCCGCCCGAACCCGTCAGCTAACCCGGCAGGCGGCCATGGAAGAAGGAGTAACTCCTCAGTGGAGACCCATCTGAGGTGGACGAGGCGGCCCTACCGTCTGGCACGGCTCCTCGTCGCCATCCTCGGCGGTCTATCGCTCGCCGTCGGCATCACCGGACTCGCGCATGCGGAGCCGACCCCGAGCGAGATCGAGAAACAGATCGACGACAAATGGAACGAGATCGAGCCGGTCATCGAGCAGCACAACCAGCTCAAGATCGAGCTCGCCGCCAACAAGACCAAGCAGAACAAGCTCGAGGCCCAGATCGCACCGCTGCGCCAGCAGGTCGATGCCGCCTTCGACAAGGTGAGCGCGTTCGCCGTGATGCAGTACAAGACCGGACGCGTCTCCAAGCTCGACGCGATGCTCACGACCGGCTCGCCCGACACGTTCATCAATCAGATGACGATGCTCAACATGCTGGCCAAGGACGAGCAGGCGCGGATCAAAGACGTGATCGTGGCCAAGCAGCAGTACGACGCGCAGAAGACGCCGCTCGACGAGCTGGTCGCCAAGCAGGCCGAGCAGGAGGCCGCGCTGGCGCAGCAGGAGAAGCAGATCAACGCGGACATCAAGAACCTCAACGAGATGCGCACCAGGGCGTACGGGACGACCGGCGCGACGGGCAACCTGCGGCCGGTCGCCTGTCCGTTCGAGTACACCGGCGGCCCGGGCGCGAAGGCGGCCCAGGTGGCGTGCGCGCAGATCGGCAAGAAGTACGTGTGGGCGACCGAGGGGCCGAACACGTTCGACTGCTCCGGCCTGACGCTGTACGCCTGGAAGCAGGCCGGCTACACGCTGCGGCACTACACCCAGTGGCAGTACCAGGACACCAAGCGCGTGCCGCGGAGCGACCTGAAGGCCGGCGACCTGGTCTTCTTCTTCAGCGACCTGCACCACGTCGGCCTGTACGTCGGCGGCGGCTGGATGGTCCACGCACCGAACCCCAGCGCACCCGTGCAGATGAAAAAGATCGACTCGGCACCGATATCCGGTTACGGCCGGGTGGCATGAGAGGGGCGGGCCCGCGGGCCCGCCCTATTTCACGTGGTGGGCCAGGTCCGCCAGTTCTGCCACGAGCGGCTCGGCGTGGGACCGCGCTGACCCTGGTACCGCGAGCCGTAGAGCGTCGAACCGTACGGGTGCTCGGACGGCGACGAGAGCCGGAAGATGCACAGCTGGCCGATCTTCATCCCCGGCCAGAGCCGGATCGGCAGGTTGGCCACGTTGGACAGCTCCAGCGTCACGTGGCCGGAGAAGCCGGGGTCGATGAAGCCCGCCGTCGAGTGCGTGAGCAGCCCGAGCCGCCCGAGGCTGGACTTGCCCTCGAGGCGCCCGGCGAGCTGGTCCCCGAGAGTGATCACCTCGAGCGTGGAGGCCAGCACGAACTCGCCGGGGTGCAGCACGAACGGCTCGCCGTCGCCGACCTCGACCATCGACGTGAGGTCGTCCTGCTGGATCGCGGGGTCGATGTGCGTATACAGGTGGTTGTTGAACACCCGGAACCACCGGTCGAGCCGTACGTCGATGCTGGACGGCTGCACCAGCGCTTGATCGAACGGCTCGAGACGCAGCTGGCCGCCCTCGAGCTCCTTGTACAGGTCACGGTCGGATAGCAGCACCCTCTGAGGTTACGGTGTCGGCCTCATCCGCCGCCGCGGTGGTCGCTTCGAGGACCGTCCTCATGATTCTCGTCACCAGCTCGATCTCCTCCGGCGCGAACCGGCCGAAGGCCGCCCGCAGATGCACGCCGAGCGGGGCGAAGAACGCCGCCGCAAGCTCCCGGGCCGGCGGCTGGATGTCCAGGTTGATCCGGCGCCGGTCGGTGGTGTCCGGTCGCCGCTCGACGTGGCCGGCGCGCTCGAGGCGGGCGAGCAGTGCGGTGGTCGCCGCCGGGCTGAGCGAGAGCCGCCGCGCGAGCTCACCGGCGGTCAGCGGCTCCCCGTCCTGCGAGGCCCGCCAGATGTGCGCGACCGCGTTCATGTCGGTGCGGTGCAGCCCGTGAGCGCGCGTGAACACGTCGACGAACCGGTCGGCCTCGACATTGAAGCGCCGCAGAAGGTCGATCAACTCGTCGGCGGACGTCACCGCTTCAGTTTGCCTCGTTCGGGCAATTCGCCGACAATCGAACACACGTACGAGTACATTGAGTACATGGCATCGTGGGCTGATTTCGCCGCGGCCGAGCCCGAGCTGGCGACGGCCATCCGCACTCTGGTCTGCCAATACGGCCCAGGCCTCGGCTACCTGGCCACCGTCCGCCCCGACGGCGGCCCGCGCATCCACCCCGTCTCCCCGGTCATCACCGACGAGGGCCTGTACTGTTTCCTCCTCGCCTCCCCGAAGCGCCACGACCTGGACCGCGACGGCCGCTACTCGCTGCACAGCTTCCCGTCCACGGACTCCGACGACGAGGCATACCTGTCGGGCCGCGCGACCCCCGTCACCGACGAGCCCCTGACAGCCCGCCTGGCCACAACGATGCGCGCCGCCCCAGCGGTCGACTGGCGCCTGTACGAGCTGACCGTGGACGTCGCGATGCTCGTCCGCCACGAGACCCCGACAACCTCGACCCGCACCGTCTGGAAGGACCGCCCCACCCACGTCCCGAAGGCAAGACAGAATGATCCGTGCACGAACGTCGCGGATTCGGTACAGTAGGCGTCGCTCGCGGGTGTAGTTCAATGGCAGAACATCAGCTTCCCAAGCTGACAGTGAGGGTTCGATTCCCTTCACCCGCTCCACGACGAAGGCCCTGGTCAGGACGTAAGTCCAGACCAGGGCCTGTTGCATGTCCGATCACTCGAAACCCGCTGCGGGCCATTAGCGGGCCATCGTGGCGACTGTCAGCTGTCCTGTGACGGCTGCTGCGAACGCTCAGGATGGTCATCGAGCAGCTGCTGGCGCCAGTCGGCGAAGCGGATCCGCATGGCGATGAGGTGGTCAGCGTCGGCACCGTAGAAGGCGAATCGTCTGTCTGGGTAGCGCTCCAGCATGGCGAAGAGGTCGGCAAGAATCTGCCGGTCGAAGCCGGCATCGGCCTGCTCGGCGAGTTCGCACAGGTGTTGGCGGGTGTAGAGGCCTGATGTGATCGCGGCATCAACGTCGAGGAAGTCGCGCGGTTCGGCTCTGGTGAAGAGGGCAGACATCTTGCCGGCGACGACATCGTCGGGGTGCAGGACCGGGCCGACGTCCATCTGTACAGGTGGCTGTGCACGCCAGTTGGCGGCGAGTTCGACCTTGTAAGGGTGCTCGAGGTCAGCGGGGTCGGTGACTGCGAGCCGCGCGAACGTCTCGAACCGCTGGGTGATCTCGACGGTATAGCCGTGCTGGGTGTACGCGTCTACGACCGCGTCGACTGCGGCGGTGAAGTCGTCCCGACGCTCCCAGGCGGTGAACAGGTCGACGTCTTCGCTCGGGCGGTGCAGGATGCCGTGTGCCTGGACGGCGTATCCGCCGGCCAATGCGAATCCGTACTGCGCGGCTACCTGAAGCCCAAGCTCGGCCAGCCGAAGGTGAACGGGTTCCACTTAGCCGGCCATCGTTGCTGGCGGCGCGCTCAGTTCGGGGAATCGAGCCTGCCAGAGTGCACGCAACCGACCTGGTAGCCAAAGCTCGTGCCATACCTGGCGGAGCGTTTGCTCATTGAGCCATCGACCCAGCTCGCCGGCGGTGCCAGCCTGATTCAGGACTGTCTGGTACAGCACCTGAAGGTCGCCGGGATCGTCAAGGTCGTATCGCCCGTCGCCGGACCAGTCGAGTCGCTGGTCCAGGGTGATGACGCCAGTAGTTGGTCCACGAAGCTCGGTGAGGCTTGCAGGGATTACGTAGTGTCGCTGCTCCGCGTACGACGAGCCGGGCGGTGCGACTCTTCCAGTCATGAGGACTTCCTCCCGTCCGTACCTCACAGATGGTACGACCGTCCTCCGCTTCCTGAGAGACAGCGCGGATGCGGCCGTCGTCGCGACCTGGTTGCCCGTGCCATTAGCGTGCCATTACGGCAGGCCCGTTGAGGGCGCTCCAGGCCGCTCCGGACGGTTCGGACAAGCGCCCCACCCGGGACTGCTCAGGCTGCCTGTCCAGTTCCCAAGCTGACAGTGAGGGTTCGATTCCCTTCACCCGCTCCAACGCTAAGGCCCTGGCCAGGACAGCAGTCCAGCCAGGGCCTCGTGCATGTCGGCCAACTCGACACCACCCGTGTGCCATTAGTGGGCCATAGCGGCGACTGTCAGCTGTGCCGCTGACGCTGGCGGCGTCTGGGTGCCATCGCGACACTGCTGGGGGTCGCCCGTCCGGCGATGCATTGGCGCGCCTCGGTGAGCTGGCGACTGCGCAGTTCGCGCGGGTGGCTTTCTACATCGACCTATTGGCGAATAATGGACCACTGCTCGGCGAGCCGTACACGAAACAGCTCGACGGCAAGCTCCGTGAGCTGCGATTTCATCTTGAGAGTGAGGCGGTGCGGGTCACCTACTGGATCGCCTCCGGGGAGCGGATCGTTCTCCTGACGGTGTTCCGGAAAACCCGTGACCGCGAGACTCGTGAAGTTCAGCGGGCTCGGCGGGCGCTAGCGAGATGCGCTGCCGAGATGCATACCGTCGAGGAAGAGGTTTAGAGATGAGCGCCCGCAGCGATTGGAACGAACTGCGCAGCCGGCGAATGGCCGAGCCGGGGGCTGCCGAGGCATACGAGTCGACCAAGCTCGCGTTCGAGCTGGGGCGGGCGGTTCGAGAGCTTCGCGAACGCCACGGCTGGAGCCAAACCGAGCTGGCTGAGGCCGCCGCGATGACGCAGTCCGCAGTCGCGCGCTTCGAGGCTGGCGGCACCGTACCGACGTTGCCAGTTCTGGAGCGTCTGGCGCGAGCCCTCGACGTCGAGCTGGCGGTCGAATTTCACGCCAGGCCCGATGCAGCATGATCGAGTCGGCGTGCCATTAGCGTGCCATTACGGCAGGCTTCGTGAGGTCGCTCCAGGCCGCTCCGGACAATGCTCGAAGTCGGTTGTGAGCGTCTGCGGCGCCGGGCCTGTACGGTTCCCAAGCTGACAGTGAGGGTTCGATTCCCTTCACCCGCTCCACGACGAAGGCCCTGGTCAGGACGTAAGTCCAGACCAGGGCCTGTTGCATGTCCGGTCACTCCAAACCCGCTGCGGGCCATTAGCCCGACTATCAGCTGTCCTGATGCGACTCAGGCGGCAGCGTCGCGGTGAGGCTTGAAGGTGATGTCGAGCTCTGCGTCGAGCGCGGCGGCGAGTCTGGCCAGCAGTGGCACGGTGGGTGTGGCGCCGCCCGATTCCAGGCGTGACAGCTGGGGCTGGGTCATGCCGGCACGCTCGGCGAGTTCGCCCTGGGTGAGCCCGAGCTCGGTGCGACGGTCGTAGACCATCTGGCCGAGCAGGAGCGCTGCCCGTGCCTCCTCGTAGGCGGAGTTGTGCTGCTCGGCGCCGGTGCGCTCCCAGCGAGAGTGACGTGCCGTCATAGTCCTTCCGCCCTTCCGTTGTGCTTCATTGCCATTTTCGCTCGAAGATCTCGGTCGCCGGCGCATGGTCCTCATTTCCCAGCTCACACGTCTGCTGAGCAGCGATAGCTCGCATGACCTCGGCGCGTTCGACCTGGCGGAACTTGCGAAACACGGTCAGCAGTACCACCCGGGTCTGGGGCGCGAGCCAGTAGCTGATGCGGACGGCCGACCTGTCGAGGTGGAACCGCAGCTCGCGTGTCTTGCCGCCGAGATGGCGCGAGTAAGGTTCGCCGAGCGTCTCGGCGCGCTCGGCGAGGATGTCGGCCATCGCCTCGACCTTGGCGTACTCCGTGAGCCGCAAGGTTTCGAGCCAGTCACGCACCTCTGGCTCCAGCTCGATGACGTAGCGTCTCACTCTTCGAACGATATACCGTTCTTGGTATATCGCCAAGCTGCGTCCGGGCCATTAACGGGCCATTGGTTCAGGCGTCGGCTTGCCGCTCCAGGCCGCTCGCGGCAGGCGTGACCTGGAGGTTCGCGTGTCTGGTGAGGGTGACTTGTGCAGTTCCCAAGCTGACAGTGAGGGTTCGATTCCCTTCACCCGCTCGGACCTAGGGACCCTCTGTCCACGGAAAGCGGGGGTCCTCGCCATTTCTCCTGGGGCCCGAGCCCCAGACCCCACGGTGGGTGGTCGTCGCACGAGCGCGCGAGCTCGCGGTTGGCCGCGAATGTCGCTCCCGGGTTCATGGTGCCTTGCGTCGCTGCTGGCTGGTGAGAGTTCGTACGGAAGCCGTATCATTTTCGTATGACTCGCACGATCGAACTCCCGGACGACCTGGCGGCGGCCCTGAAGGAGGTGGCGGCGGCTGAACATCGCTCGGTTCAGCAGACGCTGGTCCTGGCCGCTCAGGAGTACGTCGAGCGGCACAAGCTGCGTTCCCGGGTTCGGGAGAGCGGGCGCAGGATCATCGAGCAGGACAAGGAGTTGCTGGATCGGCTCGCCCAGTGATCGTCTATCTCGATCTACCGTCCCTGCTGGACCTCGCTGAGCTGATCCTTGACACGCCGCCACCTGTCCGCGACATGGGCCTGCTCTCTTCGGCCGCTGCACGACCGGCGACGGTGGCGTTCGGCGTCGAGGCGTACGAGGACATCTGGACGAAGGCGGGCGCATTGCTCCAGTCCATTGCCCTGAACCATGCCCTGATCGATGGCAACAAGCGCCTCGCCTGGGTGGCTGCGCGTGTATTCCTGGACCTCAATGGCGTGCCTCCAGTCGTCGTTGACGTGGACCAGGCCGAAGCCTTCGTCATCCAGGTCGTCACGCATGAACTGGACACGGTTGAAGAGGTTGCGAAGGCTTTGATCGCCCTCTACGCCGACGGCGCGAACCAGTAAGAACACAGGTTGGGCGACGTGCCGTTGGCGTGCCATTAACCGAGGCCACTGCGAGTCACTCCAGGCCGCTTGTGACCGCAGCGACGTGCCGATAGGTGCCTTTGGCAGGTGTATGTATACGGTTCACAAGCTGACAGTGAGGTTCGATTCCCTTCACCCGCTCCAACGCTCAGGCCCAGGTCAGGACATAAGTCCAGCCAGGCCCCTTGCTTATCCGATCACTCGAAACCCGTCGTGGGCCGTTAGCCATGCCACTACGGCGATTGTCAGCTGTTCCGACGTGCTTGGGTGCCTCAGGCGTCGACGTCGCGGTGAGCTTTGAAGGTGATGTCGAGCTTGGGTCGAGTGCTACCGCAAGTCTGGCCGGGAGGGGGCGCGGTGAGCGTGGCACCGCCGGATTCCAGGCGGGACGGTTGGGGCTCGTCGTGCTGGCGCGCTCGGCGAGTTTGCTCCGGGTGGGCCCGAGTTGGGTGCGACGGTCATACACCCACTTGGCCGAGCAGGAGCGCTGCCCGCGCCTGCACGCCCACGCCAGCAATGCGAGAGCAGTCGCATAATCATGGCAACAACATCATGTATACACGACGGTAGACAGTGCTGTCATCAGTTCGGTATTCTTGAGGCATGGGTAGCGTAATGATCCGGGTGGACGAGTCCACCCGCGACGACCTGACCCGCGTCGCCAGCGAGGACCTCGGTGGCGTGTCGGCAGACGAGGCGATCCGTCGGCTCTTGGCCGAACACTGGCAGATGAAGGCCATCGCCGCTTTGGACACATACCGGGCGACCGATCCGGAGGGCTGGGCCGAGTACGTAGCTGAGGCCGACCGGGAAGACCGAGCCTCCGCGCCAGCGGCCGACGCGTGGGACGAGGCTGCGTGACGGTCATCCAGCCATGGCAGATCTGGTGGGCCGACCTCGACCCGGCCGAAGGCCGCGAGCAGGCAGGCCGCCGTCCAGTACTCGTGGTCTCCAGTACGTTCCACCTGCGGCTGACCGGAGAGGCACTGGTCACCGTGCTCCCAGTGACGACGCGGGAGCGCTCCGGCTGGCTACACCGCGTTCCAGTGCACCCCACGAGCCGTCCAGTCGGGTTCGTCATCACTGAGCAGGTCCGGACCATCGCCCGGGCACGGCTGCAGGGACAGCGGCCAGCGTGGGTGCTCACCGACGACGAGGTATCAGCCGTGAAGACAGTGCTAAAACAGATGATCGATGTGTAGCCGGTCGGCAGAGCCATCGAGATCACTCGCCGGCCGTTAGCTCATCTCGGCGGTGGCGATTCCCAACACGCCGCCGACCCTTGAATCCAACCGTTGTCTCCAAACTGGCTACGATCCGCGCTGTGCGGCTCCCGGAAGTCATCCCGATCAAGTACATGCCCGACTATCGCACCGACCGCATCGGACGGCATGAAGGCGGACAGTTTCTTTCGCTGACATCACTGACGCGTACCAAAAGGCGTCACCCTGGGGCGAGATTGGCGTCACCAGCAGCGGATCTATGCGGTTCTCCATCGCTTCGACGCCAGCGGGCATCACATAGGCTCGGACATATGGTTCGCTGGCGTTAGGGCCGACAGCACTGCAGCCGTCGAAAGAGCCGAACAGGTGCTGTCGGGCTGGCTGTCGAACCTTGGGGCAGTCACCTACTGCAACATCGCCATCCGACCCTTCCGACCGGCGCCCGCTTCGAACGCGGCAAGCTCGTCGAACGCCCGCAACCGCTCACTGACGACGGAAGAGCGGCATGACCCGCGTCCGCGTCCTGGCCACCACCACCACTGAGCTGCCCGATGCCCAGGCACTCGTATTCGAGTACATGGCCAGCACCCAACGCGAAGCCGGACGTACCGTGCCGGCCACCATCGACGAACTGCCCGGCATCCAGCACACCGAATGCACCGACCTGGCCACCGCCTACCAGCCACCCGGCGCGCTGCTGCTGGCCTACCAAGACCAGGAACCGATCGGCTGCGTGTCGGGCCTCAAACCGATGCCCTAGCCCGGCATCGTCGAGCTCAAGCACCTCTACGTCCGTCCCGCCTACCGCCGTGGCGGCGCCGCCAGCACGCTCATGCACCACGCCCACCGCCACGCCGCCGGCTACGGCTTCGCCCACCTCGTCCTCGACGTCATCCCCACCCGTACCCACGTCATCGACTTCTACCGACGCCTCGGCTACACCGACGGCGAACCGTACTCCGCCGAGGCACCCGACCCCATGATCTACCTACAACGCCCAGCGAACCTGTAGGTCAAGGGGTCGACGAGGTTAAACTGCACGCATTATCCTACTTTAAATGCTACTGTTGTGGCATGGCTAAGGCCGGGGATGCAGGGGCAAGAACCGCCCGCCAATCGACGGAGCGGACGGAACGCTCTCGGTCCGCTTCCGGCGCTAGGGCGACATCGCGTAGTGCGAAGACGGGCGACTCGACTCGCCCCGTGCTCGATCCCACCTCCGGGACAACAGTGAAGAAGTCCGTCACGCTTCGTGAATCGATCGTTGAGGAGATCGAGGCGCGGATTGGCGCACGGGGCTTCTCACAGTTCCTGGACGAGGCCGCAGCGCGGCACCTCGCCTTGCTGAAGGCACAGGAGATTGTGGACGACCATGTCGCTCGATGCGGCGAGTTCACCGACGAGGAGTTGGCGGAGGCGCAGGCAGCGTGGCGCGGCGAGTAAAGCGCTCAGGCCTACTCCTCGGCCCCGCCCTCGTCCTCGATGCGCAGGGGCTGTCGCTGCTGGCGGATGATGATCGGCGGATAACCATGCTGCTGGACTTGGCGACGCGTGAAGGATTCATACCGGTCATCAGCGCGGTGACGATCGTCGAGCAGCGACGTAACGGTACGGCCAGACAGCGCCTTGCCTGGGTTCGTTCAAGGTTGACGGTCGTGCCCCTCATCGAAGAAATAGCCGACGCCGCCGCAAACCTGCTTGACGTCACCGGACTGGATGGGCACGAGTGCGTTGTTGACGCAGTGGTCGTCGCGACAGCCGCCAGTGTGAGTGGACCCGCGAAGGTCGCGTCGAGCGACGGTTCGCACGTGCCAGCGCTGTGCAAGGCTGCAAGTACTGGCAGACCCTCTGCAGTGACTTGGGTGCACGTCTGAGCGGATTGCCGGGTCGGCAGCCCAGCCTGGGTCGCTCCAGGCCGATGGCAGCCGCTCACGGCCTTGCTCGACACCCGCGGCGGCACCCAACGCGCCATCCGCAACCACATCCACGCCGTGCACAACCTCGGCTACCAGGTCACCCTCCAAACCCGCCGCATAACACCGCCCGGCAACCTTCCCGGCTCCGCCGGGAGCTGCCACCTGCCCACTCAACGTCATTTCGGATTAGGCCCGTGGTAGTCGGTTCGGCCTATCGTGCTCGCAAGTGCCCGACCACCCGGAGTGCGAATACATGACCGCAGATGATCCGGAGACATTAGTCGACCGCCCGTCGGCGCCGTAACGGTCGCGTGGGTCGTCGGGGTCCGCGGTGGTCGCGGCTCCGCGCCGTCTTCACGGCCGCCGTGGACGAGGTTATCGCAGCGTACGGGGCGGCGGGTTACGAGGTGGAAGTCGACCACCACACCGATCCGGACAGTCCGGGCGAAGATCAGGCTTGACCAAGCGGCGGTATCAACATCTGCGGCCCGAACTGTCGCGGCGCGGCGGCGCACTCAAGGTGACGGGCGGCGTGCCGGTCATCGGACGCCAACGAGACACCGAAGGTGCAGCAGTTCACCGGAACCTCGGCGAAGGTGGTGCTCACGCGCATCGGCGCCTATAGCGAGCCCTTGGTCGCGACCCACTCGACAGGTTGGCCTGTGATGGCGGCGATGCGGTCGTAGTCGGCGTCGTAGTGCAGCACGGTCGCTCCGTGTAGTTCAGCGGTGGCCGCGATGATGAGGTCGGGTAGACGGAAGTGACGGTGCTGACTGGTCTTTGCAAGTGCGCGATGCGTATCAAGCGCTCGGGTCATCGCCTGCGCGGTGACGTCGATCCAACGATGTCCGTGGAGTGCAGCCCAGAGAGCCTCGTAACTCCTCGGATCAGGTGCGTTGTTGAGGTACTCGAGGGAGGTCATCTGGCACGCGGCCAGTCGTCCCTCCGCAAGCAGTGTTTCGAATCGGCGGCGGACCTGTGGGTGCTGGCCCTGCAGCACGTAGACCGATGTGTCCGCCAGATAGATCGGGCCAGGCATTAGGCCGCGTCAACCTCTCGCGCGTTCTCGGCGAGCTGGGACAGGTCACGCCCGCCGCCGTAGTGCCAGCCATGCTCTGAGCCACTGAAGTCGATCTGCACGCTGTCGAATGCGGCAACAATCTCGGCGGCCTTACGCCGCATGGCGAACGCGTGAAGAGCGGCGTTGATTGTGGCGACCTTGGTGTCGGTGCCGAGCTCCTCGCGGGCCGCGTCCAACCACTCGTCGTTGACGTCAACCGTGATGCGTGTCATGTAGCAATGCTAGCACCAGATTTCCCCACTGAGAGACACCAAGATCGTCAAATCCGACGCACCATCACCCGGCATCACGCTCCCAGCGGTCCAGTCTGGTCTGCAGTCGGGCCATTAGTGGGCCATTGACCAAGGCAAACGTTGGGCGCTCCAAGCCCGTTCGCGACCACGCGGACCACGAACACGGGCCCCTTCGTCAAGGAGCGTGTCCAGTTCCCAAGCTGACAGTGAGGGTTCGATTCCCTTCACCTACGACGACCCGCACCAGATACCGGTCCAGGTCGACAGGCGAAGGTTCTGTGTGGGGGGTCGATGCGGACCGGGTTGCCCCGGCAGGATGTCACCATGGCAGACCTTGCGGCGCAGGCACGGACTGAACGGCGCCGTGGATCTGTCCCCTGGCTCGTCTTGGCATTTCACCTCGTCGCCGGTGCGGTCGCAGCCTGTGTGCTGTGGTCGATGAGCTATCCGGGCAGCAATTTTCTCGTGCTGGCGGCCAGCGCCGTTGGGTCTCTCGTCATGGCCGGAATCTGGCTCGGAGGGACCATCTTCGTCGCCGCTCGCACCGTGCGTCGATGGCGGTGGTTCGTCATTGGACCGGTCATCGGGGTACTCACGGTGGCACTGCTCGCCATCGGTGCACCGCTGCAGCTGCGATGGGCGGCAAGCAGGGACGCGTTCGCTACCGTCGTCGCCGGGCATCCGATCCCGCCGGCGGGGAGCAAGTGGACCAACCTGCCCGTGCCGGAGCAGCTGGGCTCATACCGCATCATCGGTGCCGACTGGGTGCCTGGTGGCGCGGTCTTTTACGAGGCGCATGGCAACTTCTTCGATGACGCAGGCTTCGCTTACCTGCCGGCCGGGCCGACCGCGGAGTTGAACACCGGCTGGTTCGAGGGACCACGGTTCCGCCAGCTCGGCGGCGGCTGGTACAGCTGGACCGCGAGCTGGTAGCCGGTGCTGTGGGGAAGCAACTCGACGGCGAGCGTTCCGGAGCGAGCGCGATGCGGCAGACCGCGCGACAACGGGCGTGGGCGCGGCGCTCGGCACCGCCGCACTGCTCAACTCGGACCTCACGGCCACCTCGTACGCGTGGCCGCCGCCGCTGCGCTCGCCGGCGCACTCCTGGCTGTCGCGGCCGCGATCCTGCCGGTCCGTTCGCTGCGCAGCCTGCCAAAGACCCGGCTGCTGGCTGAGGAGTGAGCAGGTGAGGCAGGGCTACTGTTTCGGGGTATGAGCTGGCTGGCGGACACCCGGGAGTCGTATGACACTGTTGCCGACAGCTATGCCGACGTGGTCCGCGAGGCTCTGGCCGAGGAGCCGTACCTCCGCGCGATCCTGGCTCTGTTCGCCGATCTGGTCCGGGCCGGCGGGGGCGGGCCGGTCGCGGACGTGGGCTGTGGGCCGGGGCACGTGACCGCGCACCTGCAGCAACTGGGCGTCGACGCGTTCGGGATCGACCTCTCGCCAGGAATGATCGACGTGGCTCGGCGCGACCACCCCGGCCTGCAGTTCCGGGTCGGCTCGATGACGGAGCTCGATCTCGCCGACGGTTCGGCCGCCGGGCTGCTGGCCTTCTGGTCGTTGATCCACGTTCCCGACGACGAGGTCCCCGTGGTGTTCGGGCAATTCCATCGGGTACTGCGTCCGAGCGCGCCGCTGCTGCTCGGCTTTCACGCCGGCGACGGATCGCGGCTCAAGACGGAGGGGTACGGCGGCCATCCGATGCGGGTACACGTGCACCGGCGTTCGCCGGGCCGGGTGGCGGACTGGCTGCGCGGAGCCGGGTTCACCGTCGAGGCGGAGGTACTGCTCGACCTCGACCGGAGCGTTCCGGGCGCCGCGCTGTTCGCTCGCCGGGCCTAGTGCGGCAGAAGGGCGTTGCGCTCAGGCGGGCTGGGTTGCCGGCTTCGGCCCGCTGGCCACGGGCTCGCCTACGACGGCGGTCAGGACGTCGTCCAGCGTCACCACGCCCAGCGGTACCCGGCCGTCGCTCACCAGGACGATGTGCTGGCGCTCGCGGCGCATCGCCAGCAGGAGCTCGGCCAGGGTGCGGTTCGGGGGGACAATCCCCAGCGGACGGATGAGCTCGGGCGGGATGGGGGCGCGCCGCTGCGGGCCGACGAAGCCCAGCATGTCCTTCACGTGGACGAAGCCCAGCACGCGGCGGCTGGCGCGCTCCACGACCGGGAAGCGCGACCGGTTGGTGCGCGTGGCCAGGACCTCCAGGGAGGCGGGGGACACATCCTCGGCGATCGTGGTGATCTCGGCCCAGGGGCGCAGGGCATCGCGGGCCGTACGCTGCGACAGGGCCAGGGCGCCCGCGATGCGCGCGTGCTCCTCGGGGGCCAGCAGGCCCTCGGTGGTCGCCTGCGCGGCCAGGCCGGCCAGCTCCTCGGCGGTGAAGACCGTCTTGACCGAGCCGGTCGCCTCGATGCGCCACAGGGACAGGATCGTGCGCGAGGCCCACTTCATGGCGACGAGGACGGGCTTGGTGGCCTTGCAGAAGGCGTACATCGGCGGGCCGAGCCACAGCACCGCGCGCTCCGGGGAGGCCAGCGTCAGGTTTTTGGGCACCATCTCGCCGACGACCGTGTGCGCGAACACGACCACGCCCAGGGCCAGGCCAAAGGCGACCGGGTGGGCGAGACGCTGGGGCACGCCCAGCGCCTCGAACGGGTCGTGCAGGCCGTGCGCCAAGGCTGGCTCGGCGAGCGCGCCGAGGCCCAGGGTGCAGATCGTGACGCCGAGCTGGGCTCCGGCGATCATGAGGGGGATCTCGTTCATCGCGCGCAACGCGGTGCGGGCACGGCGCGAGGTGGCGGCCATGGGCTCGATCACCGTGCGGCGCGAGGCGATCAGCGCGAACTCGCTGGCGACGAAGAAGGCGTTGCCGAACAACAGCAGGATCGAGACGAGCAGCTCAATCATCGGCCGGCACCTCCGGCCGTACGACACGGACCTGCTCGATGCGGCGGCGGTCGACCTCGACGATGGTGAACTCCCAACCGTCCTCGTTCCAGGTCTCGCCGACCGTCGGGATGTGGCCCAGTCGCGCCATCAGGAACCCGGCCAGTGTCTCGTACGGGCCCGGTGGCACGTGGAACCCGGTCAGCTCGGCAAGCTCGTCCTCGCGCAGCACGCCGTCGACGAGCAGGGTGCGCTCGGCGCCGGGCACGGTGAGGTCGGGCATGCCGTGCGCGGTGGTCGGCTCCTCATCGACGTCGTGCTCGTCGACGATCTCGCCGACCAGCTCCTCGACGAGGTCCTCGACGGTCACGACGCCGTCGGTTCCGCCGTACTCGTCCACGACGATCGCGACGTCCGAGTTGCCCTTGCGCAGGGCCTCGAGGACGCCGTCGAGGTCGAGGCTCTCAGGCACGAAGACCGGCTCGCGGGCGACCGCGGCAACCTTTGTCGTGGGGCGGCGCACCGGCGGCACACCGAGCGCGTCGGTGACGGTGACGACGCCGGTGACCTGGTCGAGGGTCTGCACGTAGATCGGAAAGCGGCTGTAGCCCGTCTGCACCGAGGTCGCCAGCAGGTCGGCGACGGTGGCGTCGGCGCGCAGCGAGACGACGTCGACGCGCGGGGTCATCGCCTCGGCGGCGCGCTTGTCGCCGAAGCGGATCGTGCGCTGCAGCAGTACCGCGGTCTCCTTCGGCAGCGCGCCGGCCTGGGCGGAGATCGCGGCGAGCAGCCCGAGCTCCTCCGGCGAGCGGGCACTGGCCAACTCCTCCTGCGGCTCGATGCCGAAGCGCCGGACCACCCAGTTGGCGGTGCCGTTGAGCAGCGTGATCAGCCAGGAGAACAGCCGCGAGAACATGCGCTGCGGGCCGGCGGTCGCGCGGGCCACCGGCATCGGCTTGGCCAGCGCGGCGTTTTTCGGCACCAGCTCGCCGAACAGCATCGACAGCAGCGTGGCCACGATGAGGCCGATGACGTGGCCGGCGCCGTCGGTCATCGAACCGAACACGGGGCGCAGCAGCGGCGCGAAGAGTCGGGACAGTGCGGGCTCGGCCAGGTAGCCGGTCAGCAGCCCGGCGAGAGTGATGCCGAGCTGTGCGCCGGAGAGCTGAAACGACAGCTCGCGCAGGGCCTGGCGGACTGTGCGGGCCTTGCGGTCGCCGGCTTTGGCCCGCTGCTCGATCTCCGCCCGGTCGACTGTCACAAGGGAGAACTCGGCGGCGACGAAGCCCGCGTTCGCGGCAGTCAGCAGCGCGAACGCCAGGAGGGGCAACAGTGTGGTCCACACGTTTCGCGCGACAGTCCCTTCAGGTGTGGTCCGATTGTTCCACGTGAACCCGAACGCCGCCCATGGCAGTCCTGCAGATGAGGATCATAGGCCGGAGCCGGACGAGCACCCGCGAAGATCGAGATACGTGGATCACCCTCCCACTTTCGGGGGCTTTGCGCCGACTTGCGCAGCACTGATGCTGGATGCGAGCAGGCGCGTCGAGGCGTTGAGGGAGGCTCGATGGTAGTGGCGCTGATCGGCGCGTGTATCGCGCTCGCGGCCGGCATTGCCATGGGCAGCGCCGGCGCGAAGGCCAAGCGGGCCCGCTTGGACTACGCGCGCACGAAGGCGCTGATCCCGGGCGCGCGCAGGACCGCCTGGGTCGAGGGCCTGCGCGGCCTGCGGGTGATCGCCACGGCGACGGCCGTGCTGATCGCGCTGGCGCTGGCCATGAACGTGATCGGCCAACGCTGAGCCTGCGAGCCACCGTCAATTGGCCGCTCGGCATCGCAAGCCGAGTCCGGGCGGGGCTAGCCGCGCCCTAGACCTGCGTCGACCAGCCATCATGCTGGCCATGATCACGGAGTGAACATGCACAAGAAGCAGCACAATCACTCCGTGATGAGTCGAAACCCCGCACATCGTGGACGCCAAGCGCATGATCACGGAAACGTTGCTCGCGGGCTGCCGTTACCAGCCAATTGACGGTCGTTCTAAACCACTAAATCATGATATGTCGGATTTGTCGGGGCGCGAAGCGCCCGACAAATCCGCGACGTCCAGCCCGCGCCGTCCAGCCCGCGCCGTCCAGCCCGCGCCGGAACACTCGGCAATCTGCGGTCTTGGCGCCGCGGACCTGGGGTCTCACGGGAGGAGCGGTCGCAAGTTGCACGGACCGGAGCCATGAAAGCCCTATTTTTGTACGGCCCGCAGCAGCACCGACGCCACGTCCACGACCTCGACGTCGTCCGGGGCCGCGCCCGCGGCCTTCTTGCCCGTGACGCCGTCGCCGAGCATCGTCAGGCAGAACGGGCACGCGACCGCCACCGTCTTCGCGCCGGTCGACAGTGCCTCCTCGACCCGCTCCACGTTGATCCGCTTGCCGATGCGCTCCTCCATCCACATGCGCGCGCCGCCGGCGCCGCAGCAGAAGGAGCGCTCCGCGAACCGGTCCATCTCCACCACGCCGGCCCCGTCCGCGGACGGGCCGGCGACCGCGCCGAGCACCTCGCGCGGGGGCGCGAAGACGCGGTTGTGCCGGCCCAGGTAGCAGGGGTCGTGGTAGGTGACGGCACCGTCGAGCGGCTGGACGGGGGTCAGCTTGCCGGCCGCGACGAGCTGGGCGAGCAGCTGCGTGTGGTGAATCACGTCATAGTGGCCGCCGAGCTGGCCGTACTCGTTCGACAGGGTGTTGAAGCAGTGCGGGCAGGTCGCCACGATCTTCTTCACGCCGGCCTCATTGAGGGTCTCGACGTTCTGTTGGGCGAGCATCTGGAAGACGAACTCGTTGCCGATGCGCCGGGCCGGGTCGCCGGTGCAGGTCTCGCCCTGGCCGAGGATGGCGAACTTCACGCCGGCCTCGTGCAGCAGCGTGGCGACGGCCCGCGTGGTCCGCTTGGCCCGGTCCTCGAAGGCGCCGGCGCAGCCGACCCAGAAGAGGTACTCGAAGTCGCCCTCGTTCACCTCGGCGACGTTGGGCACCTCGAAGCCCAACCCCTTGGTCCAGTCGTCGCGGGTGGACGGGGCCGCGCCCCACGGGTTGCCCTTGTTCTCGAGGTTGCGCAGCATCACGCCGGCCTCGGTCGGGAAGTTCGACTCGATGAGGACCTGGTACCGCCGCATGTCCACGATGTGGTCGACGTGCTCGATGTCCACCGGGCACTGCTCGACGCACGCGCCGCAGGTGGTGCACGACCACAGCACGTCCGGGTCGATGACGCCGCGCTCGTCGACGCCGCCGATGAGGGGTCGCTCCGCCTCCGCCAGCGCCAGCACGTCGATCTTGGCCAGCTGCTCCTGGGTCGCCTTCTCCTCGCCGGTGAGCGTCTTGCCGCCGCCGGCGAGCAGGTAGGGCGCCTTCGCGTAGGCGTGGTCGCGCAGGTTGAGGATCAGCAGCTTCGGCGACAGCGGCTTGCCGGTGTTCCAGGCCGGGCACTGCGACTGGCACCGCCCGCACTCGGTGCAGGTGGTGAAGTCGAGCATTCCCTTCCAGCTGAACTGCTCGACCTGGGCGACGCCGAACTGGTCCTTCTCCGGGTCGGCCTCTTCGAAGTCCAGCGGCTTGCCCTCGCTGGTCATCGGGCGCAGCGCGCCGAGGCCCGAGCCCTTCCGGTCGGGGCTGCGCTTGAAGAAGATGTTGAAAAACGCCAGGAACCGGTGCCAGGCCACGCCCATCGTGATGTTGCTGGCGATGACGATGACCCAGGTCATCGAGATAATGATCTTGACCATCGCGACCAGGCTGATCGCGGCCGGCCAGGCCGGCAGCACCGAGCCCAGCGCGTGGCTGACCGGCGCGGCCCAGGCCGGCCACTCCAGCTCGTCGTTGGCGGCCTTGAAGCCGCGGATGAAGAAGCCGCAGAGCAAGACTGCGAGGATCGTGTACTCGACGTAGTACGCCTGCCACATCGTCGAGCCGGTGAAGCGCGACCGCCGCGCGGGGTTGCTCGGCAGGTTGCGCAGCCGGATGCCGATCAGCACCAGGATGCCGACGAAGCCCAGCACGCCGATCCACTCGGTGACCAGGCCGTAGATGTTCCAGGCGCCGACCAGCGGAAGGCCGCTGGAGGGCTTGGCGACCTCGAAGTAGGCCTCGAGGACCAGCAGGGACAGCACGATGAACGCGATCATCACGAGCCAGTGCGCGGCGCCGACGACGGTCCACCGCAGCATCCGGGTGTGCCCGAGGGTCTCGGCCAGCATGTTCCGCAGGCGCAGGCCCTTGTCGCCGCTGCGGGTCGGGTCGGGCTGACCCAGCCGTACCACGGCCAGCATCCGCCGCACGGTGCGCACGACGAGGATCGCCGCGACAACGGAGATGGCCGCCGCGACGCTCGTCGCTACGATCTGCACTGCACCCATGCCGAAGCCTCCCACGGTCCAAGGCCTGAACCAACCCTCAGGTGACCTTAGCCCCCTTTGTTACCCATGGGTAACGTTAAGTTGGTCGCAGCAAACGCTAGGCCACCGGACGCGCGGGATCGACTCCTACACGGCAGATGTGACACATTCGCCCCCTCGGCGGGCCGAGGGGGCGAGCGGCTCAGTGGCTCAGCGCCACTTGGAGAAGACGCCGAGCGACGCCACCAGGAACCCGAAGCCGATGGCGAGGTTCCAGTACTTCAGATCGGCGAGCGCGGATAGCCAGTCGACGTCAAAGAACCCCTGCGTGAGGTAATACGCCACCAGCCACGCGATGCCGACCACGACGCACGCCACAGCAGTCGCCGGCACCCATACTGGGCTCGGCCGCCGCCGGGCTGCCGCCGTCTCCTGCGGGCGTAGCTCCGCGGGGGGCGTATAGACCTTCTTCTTGCGAACTGTCGACTTCGGCACGGCGCTCTCCTGGAGGGGTCGTCTGGCCAACACTATCCATTGACGCCGCCACCTCCGCCAGCGTCGGCCTGAATAATGTTCTGCGACTAGCGTAGTCAAGTCGGCACGCGCGTGCGGGGAGGGGTCGTGGTGGAGTACACATCGGGCGGCTCCTCGTGGACCCGCGCCGTGCGCCGGCTCGGTCGCGCCATGCTGCCGCGCCGCCGCCCGGAGCGCAGTTTTGCCTGGTCGGTGCTTACTCCCGTGGTGCTCGCGGTGGCCGGAATGCTGTTCTCGCTCAGCGCCGCGACCGCCAAGGGCACCGACCTGCGCGAGGACCGCCGGCCGGAGCTGACCAACCTGATCGGCGCGCGCAAGCAGGAGATCGCCGCTTCCCGGGAGCGGGCCGCCCGGCTGCGCGCCGAGATCGACGCCCAGCAGCGGCGCCAGGCGGGCACCGACGGCCAGGTCGACGAGCAACGCAAGCGCGGCGACGCCGAGCAGGCCGCCGCCGGGCTGACCGCCGTG
>NZ_JBEPDB010000118.1:0-20688 GCF_040300025.1 Dactylosporangium sp. NPDC000555
GTGCCACGGCGGCCGGCCGCCTGGCTGATGACGGCGGCGTGGCGGCGGGCGCTGGATCGGCTGCGGCGCGAGGACGGCGAGCGGCGGCGGCTGCCGCTGCTGATTACCGGCGACGAGCGAGGCCCGGCCCTGCCGGAAGACGACGACGCGGTCGGCGACGAGCGGCTGCGGCTGTTCTTCGCCTGCTGTCACCCGGCGCTGGCCGCCGACGCGCGGACCGCGCTCATGTTGCGCTTCGGGGCGGGGCTGACGACGGGCGAGATCGCCCGGCTGTTTCTGGTGCCGGAGCCGACGATGGCGGCCCGGCTGACCCGGGCGAAGAAGAAGATCGCGCAGGCCGGCATCCCGCTGCGGGCGCCGGCCGCCGCGGATCTCGAGATCGGGCACGGGCTCGAGTTGCTCGGGCACGTGCGCGGATCGGGGCCTCCAGGGTGTACGGCCTCGGGGCGGTACACCTTGGAGGCCCTGATCGCGGCGGAGCACGCCGGTGCGGCCGGGCCCGCGGACACCGACTGGTGCCGGATCGCCGCGCTCTACGCGGAGCTGGAGGAGCGCACCGGCTCGCCGGTCGTGCGCCTCAACCGGGCCGTCGCGGTCGCCGAGGCGGGTGACCCGGCGGCCGGGCTGGCGCTGACCGACGGGCTCGAGGCGGCGCTGCCGGCCCACCACCTGCTGCCCGCCGTCCGCGCGGACCTGCTACGGCGCCTGGGCCGGCCGGCGCAGGCGCGGGCCGCCTACGACGCCGCGCTGCGCCTGGTGCGCACCGAACCGGAGCGCGAGCACCCGCGGCGCCGCCGCGCCTCGCTCTGACCCGACCCGCGGCCAGCCGGCCGCCGAATTCGATCATGGCGTACGTCCGGGGCGTAAGGAACGCCGCGGACCTCCGGGGCGTAAGGAACGCCGCGGACGTCCGGGCGTAAAGAACGCGTCAAGAAACGCGGCGGCGGCGTAGGGATTTCGTCAACGCACCTGGGCAGTGCTGCGGCTGCGGCCTTGACTTTTCCGTGGGCCCTGGTGGCAGGGCCGCCGAGCCGAAGGAGGCACCCCGGTGGCTGATGTGGTGTTCGTGCTGCTGACGATCGTGGCGTTCGCGGTCCTCGGCCTGGCGGTGCGGGCGGTGGAGCGGCTGTGAACGCCGAGAACCTCGCCGGTCTCGTCCTCGCGGTCGCGCTGGCCGTGTTCCTGATCGTCGCCCTACTCTTCCCGGAACGGTTCTGATGAGCCAGACGGCAGCCGGTGTGCTGTTCATCCTCTCGCTGATCGTGGCGCTGGTGCTGGTGCACCGCCCGTTCGGCGACCACATGTACCGGGCGATCACCGCGACCCGGCACCTGCGCGCGGAGAAGGTCCTCTACCGCGCGGTCGGCGTCAACCCCGACGGCGAGCAGTCATGGGGCGTGTACGCGCGCAGCGTGCTGGCGTTCTCGGCGGTGTCGATCCTGGCGTTGTACCTGTTCCAGCGGGTCCAGAACCATCTGTGGCTCAGCCTCGGGTTCGCCCCGGTGAAGCCCGACCAGGCGTGGAACACCGCGGTCAGTTTCGTGACGAACACCAACTGGCAGTCGTACTCGGGTGAGTCGACGATGGGTCACCTGGTGCAGATGGCCGGCCTGGCGGTGCAGAACTTCACCTCCGCGGCCGTGGGCGTGGCGGTGGCGGTGGCGCTGGTGCGCGGCTTCGCCCGGTCCAGGACCGACCGGCTGGGCAACTTCTGGGTCGACCTGGTGCGCGTCTGCGTGCGGATCCTGCTGCCGGTCGCGGTGCTGGGCGCGATCGTGTTCGTCGCCGGGGGCATGGTGCAGAACCTGTCCGCCGGTGCCGATGTGACGACCCTGGCGGGCGGTGCGCAGCACATCACCGGCGGACCGGTCGCCTCCCAGGAGGTGATCAAGGAGCTGGGCACGAACGGCGGCGGCTTCTACAACGTCAACAGCGCGCACCCGTTCGAGAACCCGACCGGCTGGACGAATTGGCTGCAGATCTTCCTGATCCTGCTCATCCCGTTCAGCCTGCCGCGGGTCTTCGGCCGGATGGTCGGCGACCGGCGGCAGGGCCTCGCGATCGCCGGCATCATGGCCATTCTGGCGATCGGCAGCGTGATCGCCATCAACGCGCTGCAACTGCACCACGGCGGCACGGTCCCGGCGGCGGTCGGCGCGGCGACGGAGGGCGTCGAGACCCGCTTCGGGGTGCCGCAGTCGGCGACCTTCGCGGGGGCCACGACGCTGACGTCGACCGGCGCGGTGAACTCGTTCCACGACTCGTACACGGCGCTGGGCGGCATGATGACGATGCTGAACATGATGCTCGGCGAGGTCGCGCCCGGCGGTGTGGGTTCCGGGCTGTACGGCATGCTCATCCTGGCCGTCATCACGGTGTTCGTGGCCGGGCTGATGGTGGGGCGCACGCCGGAGTACCTGGGCAAGAAGATCGGCTCGCGGGAGATCAAGTTCGCGTCGCTGTACCTGCTGACCACGCCGGCGCTGGTGCTGGCCGGCACGGCGATCGCGATGGGCTCGCCCACGGCGCGGGCGTCGATGGCCAACCCGGGCGCGCACGGGCTGTCGGAGGTGCTGTACGCGTTCACGTCGGCGTCGAACAACAACGGCTCCGCGTTCGCCGGCATCAGCGCCAACACGCGGTTCTACAACACCGCGCTGGGCCTGTGCATGCTGCTGGGCCGGTTCCTGCCCATCATCTTCGTGCTCGCCCTGGCCGGCTCGCTCGCCCGGCAGCAGCCGGTGCCGGCGTCCTCGGGGACGCTGCGGACGTACCAACCCCTGTTCATCGGCATGGTCGTGGGCGTCACGGTCATCGTCGTGCTGCTCACCTACCTGCCGGCCGTCGCGCTCGGCCCGCTCGCGGAAGGACTCGACAGCTCATGATCGCCGCGGGTCTGCTGGATCCCAAGCAGCTGTGGACGGCGGCTCCCGACGCGCTGCGCAAGCTCAACCCGGGCACGCTGTGGCGCAACCCGGTCATGTTCATCGTGGAGATCGGGTCGGTCTTCACCACCGTCCTCGCGGCCATCCAGCCCAGCGTGTTCGGGTGGGCGATCGCCGTGTGGCTGTGGCTGACGGTGCTGTTCGCCAACCTGGCCGAGGCGGTGGCCGAGGGGCGGGGCAAGGCGCAGGCCGCCACGTTGCGGCGGGCGAAGCAGGACACCATGGCGTACCTGGCCGACGGGACCACCGTCCCGGCCGGCGAGCTCAAGCCAGGCGACGTCGTGGTGGTCGAGGCCGGGCAGGTGATCCCCGGCGACGGTGACGTCATCGAGGGCATCGCCTCGGTCGACGAGTCGGCGATCACCGGCGAGTCGGCGCCGGTCATCCGCGAGTCCGGCGGCGACCGCAGCGCGGTCACGGGCGGCACCCGGGTGTTGTCCGACCGGATCGTGGTGCGGATCACGCAGAAGCCGGGGGAGTCGTTCATCGACCGGATGATCGCCCTGGTCGAGGGGGCCAACCGGCAGAAGACCCCGAACGAGATCGCGCTGAACATCCTGCTGGCGAGCCTGACGATCATCTTCCTGCTGGCCGTGGCGACGCTGCAGCCCCTGGCGATCTACTCCAAGGCGGTGCAGGCGTTCGCGCCGGACAGCGCGGCGCTCAACGCCGAGGGCGTCACCGGGATCGTGCTGGTGTCGCTGCTGGTCTGCCTCATCCCGACCACGATCGGGGCGCTGCTGTCCGCGATCGGCATCGCCGGCATGGACCGGCTCGTGCAGCGCAACGTGCTGGCGATGTCCGGCCGGGCGGTGGAGGCCGCCGGCGACGTCAACACCCTGCTGCTGGACAAGACCGGCACCATCACGCTGGGCAACCGGCAGGCCGGGAACCTGCTGCCGGTCGAGGGGGTGAGCGTCGACGAGCTGGCGGAGGCGGCGCAGCTGTCCAGCCTGGCCGATGCGACCCCGGAGGGGCGCAGCATCGTGGTGTACGCCAAGGAGCACCACGGCCTGCGCGAGCGCGAGGTCACCGGCGCGGTCTGGGTGCCCTTCACCGCGCAGACCCGCATGTCGGGCGTGAACGTCGACGGGCGGGAGGTGCGCAAGGGCGCCGCGATCGCGGTGATGAAGTGGGTCCGCGACAACGGCGGCCGCCCGACCGAGGAGGTCGGCACGATCGTGGACGCGGTGTCGTCCTCCGGCGGCACGCCGCTGGTCGTCGCCGAGCACGTGGCCGGGCAGCCGGCCCGCACCCTGGGCGTCATCCACCTCAAGGACGTCGTCAAGCAGGGCATGCGGGAGCGGTTCGACGAGATGCGCCGGATGGGTATCCGCACCGTGATGATCACCGGTGACAACCCGCTGACCGCGAAGGCCATCGCCGAGGAGGCCGGCGTCGACGACTTCCTGGCCGAGGCCACGCCCGAGGACAAGATGGCCCTGATCAAGCAGGAGCAGCAGGGCGGCAAGCTGGTCGCGATGACCGGCGACGGCACCAACGACGCACCGGCGCTGGCCCAGGCCGACGTGGGCGTGGCGATGAACACCGGCACGTCGGCGGCCAAGGAGGCCGGCAACATGGTCGACCTGGACTCCGACCCGACGAAGCTGATCGAGATCGTCGAGATCGGCAAGCAGTTGCTCATCACCCGCGGCGCGCTGACCACGTTCTCGATCGCCAACGACATCGCCAAGTACTTCGCGATCATCCCGGCGATGTTCGCCGCGATCTACCCGGGCCTGGGCGCGTTGAACGTCATGCGGCTGCACTCGCCGACCTCGGCGATCCTGTCCGCGGTGATCTTCAACGCCCTCGTCATCGTGGCGCTGATCCCGCTCGCCCTGCGCGGGGTGCGCTACCGGCCCTCCAGCGCTGCGGTGATGCTGCGCCGCAACCTGCTGGTCTACGGCATCGGCGGGATCATCGTGCCGTTCATCGGCATCAAGATCATTGACCTGATCGTCATGTCCATCCCGGGGATCTCCTGATGCGTCTGCCCACCTGGCTCGCCCAGCACCTCGCCGCACTGCGCGCCCTGGTCGTCCTGACCATCGTGCTCGGCCTGGCCTACCCCCTGCTCATGGTCGCCGTGGCCCGCATCCCGGGCCTGTCCGGCCACGCCGACGGCTCACTGCTCGCCCGCGACGGCAAGCACGTCGGCAGCGCCCTCATCGGGCAGTCGTTCACCGACGCCCAGGGCAACCCGCTCGAGCGGTACTTCCAGTCCCGGCCGTCCGCTGCCGGCAAGGGCTACGACCCGACCTCGACCTCGGCGAGCAACCTCGGCCCGGAGAACATCGTCGACCGGCCCGGCAAGCCCAGCCTGCTGACCCAGGTCTGCACCCGCAGCAAGGCCGTCGGGGAGTTCGAGCACGTCGACGGGGCCCGGCCCTACTGCACCCCGGGCGGCGCCGGCGCGGTCCTGGCCGTGTACCCCGACCACGCCGTCAGCGTCAACGAGGACTGCCCGGCCACCCCGTTCATCAACCGGTACCAGGGCCGGCCGGTCCGGTGCGCCAAGCCGGGCGAGGACTACAGCACCGGCGTCACCACCCCGGTGCGCGGCAACGCCCCGGCCACGCCGGCGGTGCCGGCCGACGCGGTCACCGCCAGCGGCAGCGGCCTCGACCCGCATGTCAGCGTCGCCTACGCCGACCTGCAGATCCCCCGGGTCGCCGCGGCCCGCGGCCTGTCCCAGACGCGGGTGCGCCGCCTCGTCCAGGAACACACCGACGGCCGTACCCTCGGCTTCGTGGGAGAACCGGCGGTCAACGTCCTGGAACTCAACCTCGCGCTGGACCGGAGCTGACGTGACGACGCGCGGGACGCTGCGGGTGTACCTGGGCGCGGCGCCCGGCGTCGGCAAGACCTACAGAATGCTGGAGGAGGGGCGGCGCCGCCTGCACCGGGGCACCGACGTGGTCGTCGGGTTCGTCGAGATCCACGACCGCCCCTTCACCCAGGCCATGCTCGACGGCCTCGAGGTCGTACCGCGCCGGGACCTGACCTACCGCGACGCCGCCTTCACCGAGCTCGACCTCGACGCACTCCTCGCCCGCCGGCCCGAGGTCGCCCTCGTCGACGAGCTCGCACACACCAACGTGCCCGGCAGCGAGCACGCCAAGCGCTGGCGGGACGTCGACGTGCTCCTCGACGCCGGCATCGACGTGCTCACCACGGTCAACATCCAGCACCTGGAATCGCTCAACGACGTCGTCGAGCGCATCACCGGCGTCCCCCAGCGCGAGACCGTCCCCGACGCCGTCGTGCGCCGTGCCGAGCAGATCGAGCTCGTCGACATGACCCCCGAAGCCCTGCGCCGGCGCATGGCCCACGGCAACGTCTACAAGCCGGAGAAGATCGACGCCGCGCTCGGCAACTACTTCCGCGTCGGCAACCTCACCGCCCTGCGCGAGCTCGCCCTGCTCTGGCTCGCCGACAAGGTCGACGAACAGCTCGAGCACTACCGCGCCGCCCACGACATCGACAGGACCTGGGAGGCCCGCGAGCGCGTCGTCGTCGCCCTCACCGGCGGCCCCGAAGGCGACACCCTCATCCGCCGCGCCGCCCGCGTCGCCGCCCGCACCAAGGGCGCCGACCTGCTCGCCGTGCACGTCGTGCGCGGCGACGGCCTGGCCGGCGCCGACCCCGCCAACCTCACCCGGCAGCGACTGCTCGTGGAGGCCCTCGGCGGCACCTACCACCAGGTCCTCGGCGCCGACGTGCCGCGGGCCCTGCTGGACTTCGCCCGCGGGGTCAACGCCACCCAGCTCGTCCTCGGCGCCAGCCGGCGCGGCCGCCTCGCCCAGATCCTCTCGCCCGGCGTCGGCGTCACCACCACCGCCGAGTCCGGCTCCATCGACGTCCACCTCGTCACCCACGAGCAGGCCCGCCGTTTCGCGTGGCGGTCGCCGCGCGCCGCCGCCCTGACCCGCGGCCGCCGCCTGGCCGGCCTCGCCCTCGCCCTGGCCGGCCTGCCCGTCCTGACCCTCGGCCTCGACGCCGCGCGCGCCGACCTGGCGCTGACCAGCGACATCCTCGCCTACCTCGTCCTCGCCGTCGCCACCGCGCTCGTCGGCGGGCTGCTGCCCGCCCTGGTCTGCGCTGTCGGCGGCTTCCTGCTGCTCAACTGGTGCTTCACCCCGCCGCTGAACCGGTTCACCATCGCCGAACGGGAGAACCTCTTCGCCCTCGTCGCCTTCGTCTTCGTCGCCGTCGCCGTGGCCACCGTCGTCGACCGTGCCGCCCGTCGCGCCCGCGACGCCGCCCGCGCCTCCGCCGAGGCGCGGACCCTGTCCACCCTCGCCGGCAGCGTCCTGCACGGCGACAAGCCGCTCGAGGCGCTGCTGGAGCGGGTCCGTGAGTCGTTCGGCCTGACCTGCGTCACGCTGCTGGATCGCGAGTCGGAGCACGACCCGTGGCGGCCGGCCGCCACGGTCGGCGGTACGCCCTGCCTGACCCCGGCCGACGGCGAGACCGAGGTGCCGGTCGAGGAGAACGTGTCGCTGGTGCTGCGCGGCCACCCGCTGCCGGCCGAGGCCCGCCGGCTCGTCGAGGCGTTCGCCGCGCACGCCGCGATCGCCCTGCGCCAGCAGCGCCTCGCCGAGCGGGCCGCCGCGGCCGGCACCCTCGCGGAGGTCGACCGGCTGCGCACCGCGCTGCTCTCCGCGGTCAGCCACGACCTGCGCACCCCGCTCGCCTCCGCCAAGGCGGCGGTCGGCAGCCTGCGCAGCCCCGACGTGCGATTCTGCGCCGAGGACGAGGCCGAGCTGCTGGCCACCGCCGAGGAGTCGCTGGACAAGCTCACCCGGCTGGTGGAGAACCTGCTGGACATGTCCCGCCTGCAGGCCGGCGCCCTCGCCCTGACGCTGCAGCCGGTCGACCTGGCCGACTTGCTGCCCCGCGCCGCCGACGACCTCGACGCGGCGGTCGTCGTCAGCGTGCCCGAGGAACTGCCCGAGGTGATCGCCGACCCGGCCCTGCTGGAGCGGATCCTGGTCAACCTGCTCGGCAACGCGCTGCGATACAGCCCGCCGGGCCGCCCGCCGTCGATCGGAGCGAGCGAGCACGCCGGCCTGGTCGACATCCGCGTCGTCGATCACGGCCCCGGCATCCCGGCCGAGGACCACGACCGGGTCTTCCAGCCCTTCCAGCGCCTCGGCGACCGCGACAACGCCACCGGCGTGGGCCTCGGCCTGGCGCTGTCCCGGGGCCTGGCCGAGGCGATGGGCGGCACCCTCGTGCCGGAGCCCACCCCGGGCGGCGGCCTCACGATGACGCTGACGCTGTACCGGGCCGGGTGAGCGGCGGACCGAACATTGCGGCGGAAACAGGTCCGGAGCAGGCAAAACGCGACTCGGTGGGTTCCCGCGACGCGTGGCGGGATGTGAGAATCTCGCGCATGCCCCTTGATCGTCAGCTGGGCCGGCGCGGTGTGCTCGGCGCCGGGTTCGCCGCGTCCATCGCCACGCTCGCCGGCTGCGGCGACGACCGCGGGAGCGCCGCGGCGGCCGGTGGAACGCCGGGCTCTCCGGCACCGGCGCAGAGCGAGTCCGCGGCGGTCGCCGCCGCCGGCGAGGGGGGCGAGGGGAGGGCCGGGCTCGGGCCGTCCGGGTCGGCGAGCGCCAGCGCGCCGGCGGCCGGGCAGCAGGTGCTCGCGGCGCCGTACAGCGGCAAGCTCGTGGAGATCCTGAAGCAGAACCTCGTGCCGACGGCCGCCAACCCGAAGCACCCGGGCTACGCCGGCGCCGTGGTGCTGACGGACGTCGACGGCAAGGTGACCACGCACGCCTCGGTGGGCCATGCGCTGCGCTACGGTGCGGGGCCGGTCGAACTGGCGGAGCAGTCGCGGGTGCTCATGCGGCCCGATTCGATCTTCGATGTCGCGTCGGTGACCAAGGTGTACACCACGATCCTGGCGATGCGGCAGGTCGACCGGGGGAAGCTGGACCTCGGCGCGCCGGTGGCGCAATACCTGCCGGCGTTCGACGGGCCGGGCAAGCCCGCGGTCACGGTCGGGATGCTGCTCACGCACACCAGCGGCCTGCCGGTCGGGCCGTCGATCCCGGAGACGTCGAAGAAGCCCGACGTCGCGGCACGGTGGGAGTACATTCTGTCGACGCCGCTGGCGGACGGGGTGGCGCCGGGCAGCCTCTTCCGGTACACGAGCCTGGGCCTGCTGCTCACCCAGCAGATCCTGGAGAAGCTCACCGGCAAACCGCTCGACCAGCAGCTCAAGTCCGATATCACCGGGCCGCTGGGGCTGCGTGACACCGGGTTCAAGCCGCTCGGGTGGCTCAGCGCGGCGGACAAGGCCAACCGGCTCGTGGCCACCGACGCCCGATCGTCCCGCGGGCTGCTGCGCGGCGTCGTGCACGACGACATCTGCAACGTGCTGGGCGGCGTGGCGGGCTCGGCCGGGATCTTCACCACCGCGGCGGACCTGGCCGTGATCGGCCGGATGCTGCTCGGCGGCGGGCAGGTCGACGGCAAGCGGATCCTCTCCGAGGCGACCGTCCGGCGGATGCTCACCAACTACAACGCCGGGCTGCCCGCCACCGACGTCGACCGGCCGAACCGCACCGCCACCCACGGTCTGGGTCTGGAGCTCGACCAGCCGTGGTTCATGGGCCGGCTCGCGTCGCCGCTCACGTTCGGTCACACCGGATTCTCCGGCTGCGAGCTGGTCGTGGAGCCGCGCCGCCGGCTCGTGCTCGTGCTGCTGACCAACCGCGCCCACCCGAACTGGAGCTGGGCCAACCCCGATCCGACGCGGGTGGCGATCGCGAACGTCCTCGCCGACGCCATCGCCTGACCCGCAGCTCGGTCGGACGCGGCCGGCATTGCCGCTCGCCAATTGCGGAAAATGATCTTCCCTACTTCGTCGGGGCTGCCGATATTCGCGACATTCGGCGAGTTTGATCATTGTCCGGCGGGTGCGAAAAATGGCGGTGGGGCCGCCGAATCGGCGTCTTGTCACCCCTGTCCGGTCTGGACCGTATCACGGCTCGGGGTGGTGCCGCGGCCGCCCGGCAGCCTTCGCGGGTGCGGTTACCGGGACCGTGCCAGGTCGGCCACGGTGCTGCTCATGGTGCTGCTCACAGCGCCTTCGGCCGCGTTGGGCCGACACCTTACCAAAGTTGAAGCGCTTCGGTCGGCCGTCCGAGCCAATGTCTCCGCATCTGCCAAGACTGAGGATCTGGGGCCCCCCGGCGGCGGGTGAGTGGTATGCCAGCGCCGGGCCCGCGCGTTAAGCGCTTCGTTAGCGCAGGTCAACGGCGTCTTAACGGCGTGCGACGCGCCGCAAGATCATCGGTTTTACCAGGCGGAGCAATCTCATTATTTCCCTGTTCACTAGATTCGCGTTTCGCCGATACACGCCGGTGACGGAGCATCAATGCGTTCCCGGGTTGCGCGCCATACAACAATGGCGCGCCAGGACGGCGGAGGTGTGAGCTGATTAGTGCGGTACCAATTCCATCGGACTCGAGGTGGCAGGGTAATCTGGCGTCTGGTTGGCCCCAACAACCGGATACTCGGCGTTTCGCCGGACAGTTTTCCAGGTGTGGAGGACGCCGCCGCAGCAGCTCACAACGTCCGAAGCCGGGTAGGTTCCGGTTCGGTCGCGGTAGTTCGCGATGTGTCTCGCCGTTGGCGCTGGTCGATCAGTGACGCCGAGCTCGGTGTCCTGGCGGTAGCCGCACACGGCTACGAGCTGCGGACCGCCTGCGAGGCGGCGATCGAGCGCTTCGTCGAGAGCGCCGTGGCGGCCGTCATCGACCAGACGGTCGGCCGCCGGGGCCGATTCTGGCGCCCGGACGCGGACTGAGCCCGGAGCGTGTCGCCGCGCTCCGGCGACGCCGCATGCCCTTCGCACCTTGCTCCTGTCCTCACCGTGACCTTGTCCTCACCGTGACCCCGGCCGTGCCGTGACCTCGTCACGCGCCGCGCCGTGAACTTCGCAGCCGTGCCATGACCTTCGAGCCGTGCCATGAACTTCGAGCCAGGTAGGAGGGCCGATGACGCAGGTGTCGACCGAGCAACGTCCGCGCGTGGTGAAGGCCTCGCCCGGGCTCGCCGACCGGATCTTCCACGGCGGGTCCAGGCTCACCGGCCTGTTCGTCTTCGCCGTCATGGGAGCCATCGGCCTGTTTCTGGCGTTGCGGGCGGTCGAGGCGTTGCGGGCGGTCGGGTTCCGGTTCCTCACGACCGCGCAGTGGCAGCCGGATGTGCACCGGTTCGGCATCGCCGCGGTGCTCACCGGGACCGTCCTGATCGCCGCGGTCGCGGTGGTCGTGTCGGTACCGCTGGCGACGGGCACGGCCCTGTTCATCTCCGAGGTGGCGCCGGCCTGGCTGAAGCAGTGGCTGGTCAGCCTGGTCGACCTGATGGCCGCCGTGCCGAGCGTGGTGTACGGCCTGTGGGGCCTGGTCTTCCTGGAAGGCCACGTCATCGGGGTGGCGCGCTGGCTGGCCACCTGGTTCGGCTGGATCCCGCTGTTCCGCGTCGACGGCGCCGACCCGGCCGATCCGCTGGCCAGCGCGAGCGTGTACACGGCGAGCACGTTCGTCGCCGGGCTCACGGTCTCGATGATGGTGGCCCCGATCCAGTGCTCGGTGATGCGGGAGGCGTTCAGTCAGGCGCCGCCCGGCGAGCGGGAAGGCGCCTACGCGCTCGGCGCCACCCGCTGGGGCATGATCAGCTCGGTCGTCCTGCCGTTCGGGCGTGGCGGGATGATCGGCGGCACGATGCTCGGCCTGGGGCGGGCCCTCGGCGAGACCATCGCCGTCTACATGGTCATCTCCCAGGTCTTCGACATCCAGCCGCACATCCTGCAGGTCGGCACGAACTCGGTCTCCAGCCTCATCGCGCTGCGCTACGGAGACGCGTCCGGCTTCGGCCTGTCCGCGCTCATGGCCGCCGGCCTGGCGCTGTTCGCCATCACCCTGCTGGTGAACTTCACCGCCTCGACGATCGCGGCCCGGTCCCGCTCCGGCGCGCAGAGCGAGGTGTGACGTGACGATCGAGGAGACGGCGCTGGACCGGGCGCGGATCGGCGAGGGGACCGCGGGCCCGCACGTCGGCGAGGTGGTCGCCCGGGCGGCGCAGGGCCGGCAGGACGGCGAGGGCACCGTCCTGCCGCGCGACCTCGGGCCCGTACCGCCCCGGCGCAACCTCCGCGCGATCCATCGCGACGAGCTGTTCAACGTGCTGGGGGCCGCGTCCACCGGCGTGTGCGTCGCGATCCTGCTCTTCGCCTGGCTCGCGCCGTTCAGCGGGTTCCTCGGGTTCCTCGTCGTGGCGTACGGTGCCTTCCTCGCGGCGTACGCCCTGCTGACCGCGCTGTCCGCCGACGGCCCGACGGTGCGCGACCGGATCTGGACGACCGTCCTCGCCAGCGCGGCCGCCGTGCTGTTCCTCGCGCTCACCCAGGTCGTCTGGTTCACGCTGTGGCGGGGCGTGCCGGCGATGTGGCACCTGAACTTCTTCACCCAGGACCTCTCCGATGCCGGCCCGCTCGACCCCCTGACCCAGGGCGGCGTGCTGCACGCGATCGTCGGGACGCTCGAGATGATCGCCATCGCGCTGCTCATCACGATCCCGCTCGGCCTGGCGTGCGCGGTCTACCTGACCCAGGTCGGCGGGCGCGGCTCGGTGCTGGTGCGCACGGTCGTGGAGGCGATGACCGCCCTTCCGTCGATCGTCGCCGGGCTGTTCATCTACGCGACCCTGATCCTGATCCTCGGGTTCGGGCTGTCCGGGTTCGCCGCCGCGGTCGCGCTGAGCGTCATGATGCTGCCGATCATCATCCGCTCGGCGGACGTGGTGCTGCGGCTGGTGCCGGGCAGCCTGCGGGAGGCATCGGAGGCGCTGGGCGCGCCGCGGTGGCGCACCGTCTGGTACGTCGTGCTCCCCACCGTCCGGTCCGGCCTGGTCACGAGCGTCATCCTCGGCACCGCGCGGGGCATCGGCGAGACGAGCCCGGTGCTGCTGACCGCCGGCTACACCACGTACCTCAACGCCAACCCGGTCGGCGGGTCCCAGGTCTCCCTGCCGCTGCTGACGTTCATGCTCGTGCGCTCCGGCCAGCCCTCGTACATCCAGCGCGGTTTCGGCGCCGCCGCGTTGCTCATGGCCATCGTCGTCGCGCTGTTCGTGCTGGCACGCGTCTTCGCCGGCCGCGCACCGGGTCGTGTCACCGCCCGCCGGGCCCGCAAGATCGCCCGGCGCTCCGCCCGCGACCAGCAACGGATGCGGCGCAGTCGATACGAGCTTCCGGGCACGGCCGAGGGGGAACTCCCCGGCCGCGATCCGGGTTCGTTCCACCTTGGAGAATCCCCATGAAACTCTTGCCCTGGCAGCGGGTCGTGCTCGCCCTGAGCGGTGTCCTGCTCGGACTCGCGAACCCCGCGCCGGCGCTGGCCGAGACGTACGTGCCGATCAACGGTGCCGGGTCCAGCTGGGCGGCGAACGCCGTCAACCAGTGGATCAGCGCCGTGCACCAGAGCGGCATGCGGGTCGACTACAGCGCCAACGGCTCCTCCGACGGGCGGCAGCGCTTCCTGCAGCACACGGTCGACTACGCCGCGTCCGACATCCCGTTCCAGCAGCACCCGACCGACGGCGGGTCGCCGGAGAACCCGGCGCCGGGCACGTACGCGTACATGCCGATCGTGGCCGGCGGCACCAGCTTCATGTACAACCTCAGGATCGGCGGCCGGCAGGTGACCAACCTCCGACTGTCCGGCGAGGTCGTCGCCAAGATCTTCACCGGCGGCATCACCCGGTGGGACGACCAGGCGATCAAGAACGACAACCCGGGTCTGACCATGCCGGCGTCGAAGATCGTGCCGGTCATCCGCTCCGACGGCTCGGGCAGCAGCGCGCAGTTCAGCCTGTGGATGCAGGCCCAGCAAAGCGGGATCTGGAGCGAGTTCTGCCGGCAGCGCGGCTGCGGCAACGGCGCCGCGTCGTACTGGCCGAACTTCCCCGGCGCCGTCTCCAAGGCCGGTGACCTCGGCGTGGCCAGTTACGTCGCGCAGGGCTACTCCGAGGGCGCCATCGGGTACGTGCAGTACTCCTACGCCATCAACGCCGGCTTCCCGGTCGTGAAGCTGCTCAACGCGGCGGGCTACTACGTCGAGCCGACCCCGCTCAACGTGGCCGTCGCCCTGCTGAAGGCGAAGATCAGCGAGAACCCCGATCCGGCGGTGTACCTCACGCAGGACCTCACCGACGTGTACAAGTACGAGGACCCGCGGGTGTATCCGATGTCGTCGTACTCGTACTTCATCCTGCCCACGACGGTCACCGGCAACTTCTCCGAGGCGAAGGGCAAGACCCTCGCCGCCTTCAGCTCGTACTTCGAGTGCGAGGGTCAGCAGCAGGCGCCCGACCTCGGCTACTCGCCACTGCCGAGGAACCTGGTCGAGGCGAGCTTCAAGCAGATCGCCAAGATCCCCGGGGCGCAGCCGCCGAGCAAGCCGCTCGAGTCGTGCAACAACCCGACGTTCACACCCGACGGGCACAACCGGCTCGCCGACGTCGCGCCGCAGCCGCAGGCGTGCGACAAGCGCGGCCCGGGGCAGTGCACCACCGGCACCGGCGGAAAGAAGAACCAGCCGACTCCGGTGAACGCGGGGGCTCAGTCGGCCAACCAGGCGGCGGGCGGCGGCCAGGGCGGCGGCCAGAGCGGTCAGAACGGCCAGAATGGTGGCCCGGGCGCCACCGGGTCGGCGGGCACGGGCGGTCCCAGCGCGGCGCCGTCGCTGAGCTACGACCCCGCCACCGACCAGTACGTGGGCGCCGGCGGCGGCAGCGGCGGCGGCGGCGACCCGGGCGTGGGCGCGGTGCCGATAGCCATGCCGACCGGCGAGGGCTGGACCGCGGCCCAGACGTTGATGCTCATCGCCGGCCTCGCCACGCTCGCGCTGGTGCTCGGCCCCGGCCTGGTCTCCTGGATGCTGCGGAGGCGGCAATGAACACCGTCATGTCGTGGCGCCGCCGGGCGGTCGTCGGGCTCGTCATCGGGCTCGTCGTGGCGAGCATCGCCGAACTCGGCCACATCGCGGCCGCGTCGGCCGACGAGGATCCGAGCATCGGCAGAATCGAGTACACGGGCACACCGGTCACCGACTCGGCGGCGACGCTGAGCGGCGACAGCGCGTTCGCGAACCTTCGGGTGACCGTGTCGCAGACCAAGAACCTGACCAGCCAGGCCGTGACCGTCACCTGGACCGGCCTGGGGAAGTTCTGCTGCGACGCGACGCATTACACCGCAAACTACCTGCAGATCATGCAGTGCTGGGGCGACGACCCGGCGGCGCCCGCCGACCGGCCGGCTCCGGCCAGGGAGACCTGCCAGTTCGGCGCGTACACCGGCGCGGACCCGGGCCAGGTCGGCAACCCACCTGACATCTATGCCCGCAGCCGCTCCGTGCTGCGCACCGACGCCGACGAGCGTGCCGCGGCCGGCCCCGACGGCAAACCGCTGAACTACTACCTCAACGCGGGCGGCGCGGGCGGCACCGTCCCGTTCCATCCCGCCACCGGAGCCGCGCCGGTCATCCCGGGATTCGGGCTGCCGATCGAGATGGCCGGGGGCAAGGTGTTCGGCGCCGCCGACACCAACGAACAGCCGTACGTGCTGAGCCGCCCCGACGGCACCGGTGAGGCGCCGTTCGAGATCCAGACGACGCTCGAGTCGCCGTCGCTGGGCTGCGGCGCGATCGTCGGGAATCCGAGCCACCCGACCGGACGCCCGTGCTGGCTGGTGGTCGTGCCCCGCGGCACCACCGACGACGGATACCGCACCGGCGCGTTCGTCGGCGAAGGTGGCCTGGCCCACGTCGTGTCCTCGCCGCTTACCATGAGCACGTGGAAGCATCGGCTCGCGTTCCGGCTGGAGTTCAAGCCGGTCGGCGAGCAGTGTCCGCTGGGCACCGCGCAACGGCGGATCGTCGGCAGTGAGATCGTCAAGCCGGCGTTCCTGAGCTGGTCTCCGGCGCTGTGCGCCAGCAGCAATGTGCCGTACAACCTGACCACGCTGTCGGAGACCGCCGCACGCAACACGATCGTCGGCTCGAATCCCGGAGCCACCCGCGCGGCGCTGATCAGCCGGCCGCTGGAGCGCGACGCCGCCCACCCGGTCTCATACGCGCCGATCGCGCTGTCCGGCGTGGCCATCGGCTTCAACATCGAGCGCCGATCGGGCGCCCCCGACACGCCGCAGGCCGAGATGGACATCGCGGGCAGCCGTCTGCCACGGCTGAACCTGACGCCGCGTGTCGTCGCCAAGCTGCTCACCGAGTCGTATGCCAAAGCCGTCCCACCGCCCAGCCGGACCAAACTGGTCCCCGACTACCTCGCGCACAATCCGGCGCGCCTGTTCGACGACCCTGAGGTCCTCCAGTTCAACCCCGAGGTCAAGTGGCTGGCCGCACCGGCGACCGCCGCCGCGAGCGCCGCGCCACTGACGGTACTGGAGAACTCGGACGCCACCTGGGCGCTCTGGCAGTGGATCAACGCGGACCCGGACGCGCGGAAGTTCCTTGACGGAACCCCCGATCCATGGGGCATGACGGTCAACCCGGCGTACAAGAACGTCACGCTGCCGATCGAGAACTTCCCGAAGTCGGATCCGACCTGCACCGAGCTGACCGACGAGGAACGGGCCAAGGGCGCGACCAGCCCGCGCTGCGTCATCGACGTCTCGCCCTTCGCCGAGAACCTCAGCGACGCGGCGCGGCGCACCCGCGCGGGCAACCCCGGTGGCGCCAGCGGGGAGTGGCTGGCCGCGGACGACCCGAGCAACGCCACCGGAGTCGGGCAGTGGAAGAAGGACGGCCCCCAGTTCATCGGCAGCCGGTTCGTCGTGAGCATCACGTCCACGGCCGAAGCCGCCAAGTACGGGCTGCAGACCGCGCGGCTGCGCAACGCGGCCGGCAAGTTCGTCGCGCCGGACGAGGCCGGTCTGCAGGCCGGCGCCAACGTGATGATCGAGGACCGGGACGAGCACCGGGTCAAGGTGGCCAACCCGGCCTCGACGGCGCCCGATGCGTACCCGCTGCCGATGCTGACCTATGCCGCCGTCAGCGTTGCCGACATCGACGACGCCGCCGACGCCAAGGCCCGCACCGAGCTGGCCGCGTTCGTCGACTACGCCGCCAACGCGGGCCAGACGCGGGGCTTGGCGGACGGGCAGCTCCCGCCCGGCTACAGCCCGCTGCCCTTCGCGCTGCGGCTGCAGGCCAAGGGCGCCGTCCAGGAGATCAGGTCCGGGAAGGTCACGGGCTACGACCAGACCACGCAGCCGGCCCAGGACAGCGGCACCCAGACCGGCGGCACCGGCGCCGGCACCACCCGACCGGCGTCCGCGGCTGCCGGCGGTCTCCCCGCCAGCGGGTCGGTCCCGTCTGCGGCGCCGAGCCGGTCCACCCGCGGACCCGAACCGGTCGCCGTCGTGCAGTCCGGGCGGACCCCCGACGACCCGAGCACGCTGCCCCCATGGGTGCTGCTCGTCGGCCTCGGCGCCGGGGTGGTGTCCGCGTTCGCCGCACCACTCGTCCGTCCCAGGCGCAGGTCGATCGATCCGTAGCCGCCGGGACCACACCTCAGCGCCGCGCACGAGGCGGCCACCACAGGCTCCGCCTGGCATCACCGGGCGGTGGGAAGACCGGTCTGCCCCTCAGAGAGGGAGGGGCAGACCGGGAAACCCGGAGTCTACCGGAACGTCCGGTGGACGGTTCCCGAGGAGGAACAGCAGTGTTCAAACTCCCGAAGGCGATCGCGGCGCTCGCCGTGGTCCCGATGGCGGCCTCGCTGGTCGCCGTCGGCCTCATCGCCGGCCCGGCGGCGGCCGACCCGCCGCCGCCCACCGGCGCGTCGTACTGCGGCGTCGGTTCGGACACGACCCAGGACGTCATCCAGAAGCTGGCCGGCACCCTCACGTCGAGCACCGGCAAGAAGTTCGAGTCGTGGAACGCGACCGGTTCGAGCTCCATCATCACCAACTGCCCGCCGCCGTCGGGCACCGGCGTCGCGATCCCGCGGCCCGACGGTTCGAGTCAGGGCATCGCCGCCCTGCTGCTCGCGGCGCGCCCGAACTCCTCCGGCACGCCCTCCCCGGCCGGCACCCAGGCGTGCCCGAACACGCCGGCCCAGGTCGCCGGCTACTGCGCCAGGGGCGGTCTGACCGCCGGCAACCAGGTCACGTTCGCGCGGTCCTCGCGTGGCCCGGCGCTCGCGGGCAACGCGCTGACCTTCGTCCCGTTCGGCACCGACGCCGTGGACTACGCGGTGAAGGCGGGCGGTGGGCTCGACCAGTCCTTCGCGGCCGGTGGCGCCTTCGCGGGCGGCCTGAGCGTCGCGCAGCTGCAGAACATCTACAAGTGCGACCCGGCGTTCCGTACGGTGACCGCCGGCGGCGTCGCGTACACGATCCAGCCGTACGTGCCGCAGGCGGGTTCGGGCACCCGGTCCTTCTTCCTCGGTCTTGTCGGCATCACCGAGGCCGACGTGAACAAGGTCGGCGGCTGCGTGCGGGACACCAAGGTCAACACCGGCGCCTCGATCCAGGAGCATGACGGCAACGTGCTCACGGATCCGACCGTCGGCGCCACCCGCTACACCGAGATCGCCCCGATCTCGATCGCGCAGAACATCGCGCAGACCAACAACGCCGTCACCGGTGTCGTCGACCGGCGGGGCAACTCGAAGCTGGGCATCCTGGCCGGCGCGGCGCCGACCAGCGGCTCGGGTGGCACCCTGGCCATCAGCAGCACGTTCGTGTCGACCAACCCGGCGTTCACCCGCCCGGTCTACAACGTGTTCCCGACCTGGAAGGTGACCGGCCTGTTCGCCGACACGGACCTGGTGAACCTGTTCGTCAGCGGCAGCTCGAAGGTGTGCGCCTCGACCTTCACGATCGGCCAGTACGGCTTCCTCACCAGCCCCTCCACCTGCGGCAGCACCACCACCAGGGGCGACGCCTGATCGTCGGCCCGTAGCTCTCACCGGTAAGACCCGGGTGGTCGCGCAGCACGCGGCCACCCGGCCCGCCGCGCCTCGCGCCGCGCCCGGTCGCGGGGGCCGCGTGCCCGCGCAAGAGGATCAGCGGCCCGAACCGGTAGCTGCCATGCACGTGGATGGCTCGAAACGAAGGAGACAGTATCGTGAATCGTTCCCATCGCCTGGCCGTGGTGTTGGCGGGTGCGGTGGTCCTTGCCGGCGTCACCGAAGCCCCGGCGATGGCGGCCACCAACCTGGGCGAGTTGACGATCACGCCGGCGTCCGGCCAGCTCCAGTTCGGCGACGGCAACCCGGCCGACCCGCTCAGGATCACGCCGGGAGCGGCCGACTGCCCTCAGGGCACCGAGGCGTACTCGGAGCTGCTGACCGTGCCGGGGGCCGAGACCGATATCTTCGGCGGGGCGCTGCTGATCCCCGGCGGCACCATCAACCGCGACCCGGGCAACGCCATCCTGACGGTGCCGCCGCACGACGGCACCTTCCAGAACGGCTCGGTGCAGTCGATCATCGGCGAGATCCTGCCGTTCGAGACGACCGACGCGCAGCTCTCGCCGGCCGACGCGGCGAAGGCCCCCGGCACGAAAATCGCCGAGGGCCAGTTCAGCGTGGTCGGGGTGTGCATCGACAAAACCTACGCGGTCATCGGTCAGTCGGCGATCAAGACGGTGACGTTCTCGGCGGCGACCCGCGCGCCGCAGCCGTCGGACTGGCCGCCCGGGCAGTTCTACGACAATCTGCAGTGGAGCTGGTCGTTCGGTACGCCGGCCGGACCGGCGAACACGACCGTGACGCTCTCGGCGGCGCCGGCCACGTCCGCGCCGGCGGGCACGACGGTGAACCTCACGGCCACCGTCTCCCCGTCGGGTGCCGGCGGCAAGGTGGCGTTCTTCGACGGCACGACCTCGCTCGGCGAGAAGCCGGTCACCGCCGGCGCGGCCGCACTGAGCACGGACGGCCTGCCGGTCGGCAGCCACTCGCTGAAGGCGGTCTTCACACCGGACGACACCACCGCCTACAGCGGGTCGACCGGCAACCTCACCTACGAGATCACCGAGCGGGGTGGTGGCGGCGGGCAGTCCGGCACCGTCACCCTGCAGACCACCGTGCCGACCGGCGGCACGGAGGCGCTCACGCTCACCGTCGACCAGACGGCGGCCGTCTCGTTGCCCCCGGCCGTGCGTGACGGGGACAACTACGTCACCGGGAGCAACGCCGTCAGCCTCGTAACGGTCACCGACACCCGTTCCAGCAGCAAGCCCGGCTGGAACGTGAACGGCAAGGTCTCCGCGACCTTCGTCGGCACCAACGCCGGCAACACGTTCTCCGGCACCGCGCTGGGCTGGAAGCCGCTGGTCGTCGATCAGTCGACCGGCCAGAGCGTCACGGCCGGTGCGACCGTCGCGCCGGGCACCCAGCCCGGCCTGACCGCGAGCACCACGCTCGCCAACGCCCCGCAGGGCAGCGGCATCGGTGCGGCGAAGCTCGGCGCCGACCTCAACCTGCAGTTCCCGGCGACCACGCCGGCCGACACCTACCACGCCACGGTCACGATCACCGCGATCTGACGCATGGTGCACCACCCGGGAGGGGGGGGGGCGGGGGCCGGCCCCCCCCCGGCCCCCCCCCCCCCCCCCCGGGCGGGAGCACGGGGGATGGGCAAAAAAGGCCCCCCCGGGGCCCCCCCCGGGGCGGCCCCCGTGAGCCCCGCGGC